>JAFDHW010000061.1 GCA_019308705.1 Deltaproteobacteria bacterium | reverse complement strand
CCCGCATTGGCGGACGATGCTGAGCCTTGCATGGCCGGGCTCGACCATGTCCTTCCTCCGGGCGTGGCTCAACGCTCGAAGGCTTTGGACAAAAAATCCCTCTCCACGGTAAGCTGGCCGATCTTGGCGTGAAGCTCCTTGATCTGCGCCTCGGTGTCCTTTTCTCTCTTCTGGCGCTTGTCCGCAAAAACCTCGGCCAAGCCCTCTATCGCCTCGCGCTTCCACTTGGCGATCATGTTCGCATGCACCCCAAACCGCGCCGAAAGCTGGGCCATCGTCTGCTCGCCCTTGAGCGCCTCCAGCGCCACCTTGGCCTTGAACTCCCCGCCACCTTGGCCTTGAACTCCCCGGAATACCGCTTCCTCTTCGCCATCGCTTCGGCCCCTCCTTCGGATTAAACATCCACCTTATCACCCTGTCCGAATTTTGGGGACCACCTCTACCGGAAGCCGTGCGCTGTCCGCTATGCGGCTTGAGAGTAAACGACGTTACGCTCCCCGTAATATCGTCTTTCCCGCCTAGCTGAACATGGCCAGGAACTGTCCGGCGGTTTGGTCGTCTATGGTGCCTTTTCGGCGGGCCACGTCCACGGTCCGGGTTCCCAGGGCCTGGTACAGGGAGAGCAGGGCCGGGGTTTTGGCCTGGATCTCCTTTAGGTGCTTTTGGACGGTGGTTACGTCGCCGCGGGCGATGGGGCCGGTCAAAGCCTTGGGGATGCCGTTGGCCTGGATGTTCTTCAGGGTGCCCTGGATGAGGGGGAAAAGGCCGGTGACGGATTCTTCCGGGCCGATGCCCGCGGCCTGGTTCAGGGTAAAGGCCATGTCCAACAGCGCCACCAGGTAGTTGGAGGCCACCACGGCGGCGGCGTGGTACAGGCCCTTGGCGGCCGGGTCCACCCGGACCACGGTAGCGCCCAGGTCCCTTGCGATGGCGGCGGCCGCCTCCATGGCCGCCTCGTCGCCTTCCACGGACACCAGGATGCCTTCAAAGGGGTTTCCCTCCCTCCTGGCCCCGGCGAAGCTCTGCATGGGGTGCATGGACCCTGCGGCGGCGCCTTTTTTCCGGGCCGCGTCCAACAGGTCCGAGGCGTGGACGCCGGAGGTGTGGAGCACCACCTGTCCCGGGGCGAACCCTCCTTTTTCCGCGATCTGTTCGCAGGCTTGGCGGATGGCGTCGTCGCTGGTGGTGAGAAACACCACGTCCGCGTTGCCGACGACCTCCCAGGCCTTGTCCGACACCTTGTCCGCGGGCGCGGCCGCGGCGGCCTCTTGCGCCGAGGCGAGGGTCCTGGAGGCGAGGGCGGCCAAATGATAGCCGTGTTCATGGAGCAGGCGCGCCAGGGCGGTGCCCAGGGTCCCGCAGCCCACCACGGCGACGGTCGGTTTGTCCATTGGGAAAATCCCTTCCTGCCGCCGGCCGGCGGCTGGTCAAATCCAGACGCGCAACGCAGCGATCCGCGCTTGCTGGCCGCCTCAGAGGCCGAAGGAATGCTCCTTGCCCGGGAACTTCTTCTCCCGGACCTCCTTCACGTAGGCTTCCAGGCACTTCCTGGCCTCTCCGGCCAGGTTTCCGTATTTTTTCACGAACTTGGGCACGTGGCCCTCGTTTAGGCCCAGCATGTCGTGGAGCACCAGGACCTGGCCGTCGCAGTCCACGCCCGCGCCGATGCCGATGGTGGGGATGGAGAGCTTTTCGGTGATCTTCTTGGCGATGGGCGCGGGGATGCCCTCCAGGACCACGGAAAAGGCCCCGGCGTCCTGGACGATCCGGGCGTCCTTCAACAGCCGTTCCTCCTGGCGCTGGACCTTGTACCCGCCCATGGCGTGGACCGATTGGGGGGTGAGCCCGATGTGGGCCTGGACCGGGATGCCGGCCGCGGCGATGGCGGCGATGGTTTCCGCCACCGCGGCTCCGCCTTCCAGCTTCACGGCGGACGCGGCGGTCTCCTTGAGGAACCGGCCCGCGTTTCTCACCGCCTCGGCGGTGGAGGCCTGGTAGGACATGAAGGGCATGTCGCCCACCACCATGGCCCTTTTCACGCCCCGGGCCACGATGCGGGTGTGGTAGATCATCTGGTCCATGGTCACGGGCAGGGTGGAGCTCTCGCCCTGGATCACGTTGCCCAGAGAATCCCCCACCAGGATGATGTCGATGCCGGACTCGTCCACCATGCGGGCAAAAGGATAGTCGTAGGCCGTGAGTTCGGTGATCTTCTCCCCCTTGGCCTTCATTTCGGAAAGCACGGTCACGGTCACCTTTTGGGCAGCCATGGGCACTCCTTTCTGGTCAGGGCTGTTCGGTAAGGCGCACGGCGCCTTCTTCCTTTACCGCGTCCACCAACCACGCGCAGGCCTCAAAGGCGGGCTTTCGGGTCGCCGCGGACACGGCCACGAATAGCACGTCCCCGCCGGGCTCCACCCTGCCCAGGCGGTGCACCACCAGGACCTGGTTCAGGTCGAACCGGGCCAAGGCCTGCCGGGCCAGTTCGGCGAGCGCCGCCCGGGGGTCCTCGGCCACGGGCGTGAGAAGCACGTGGGAAAAATCTAACAAGGCCACCCCGGGCTGCTTCACCTTGCCGTGGTGGATGACCACGGTGCCGGTCTTGGTGGACTCGTTTTCCTGGAATTGAGCCAGCAAGGCGGCCACGTCAAAGGGCTCTTCGGTCGTTTTCGCGTGCGCCGGCACGGTATCCTCTCCATGGCGAACTTTCATACCAGTATACCCCGGGGCCGGCCCGGGGGCAATGCCGATGCGTCAGGTCCCGCGCCGACGCCCATGCACGTCTCCCACAAGGCCGAATATTAATATTTCCAATGACACCAAGGAATTATAATTCTACCCCCAAATATAATTTCTGCGAATAACATTATTTTTATGTGATAAAGTGCAAATAATGCCTTCGGCCAAAAGATTTTCCTGTGGAAAACACAAAAATTTCCCTTTGACATCCAAGGGGAACCTATTGTATACACCTATACCCCACGTGCCGGACCGACGGCACGATGGCATCAGGGGATGTTGCAGGACGTTCCAAAGCTCTTCCCAATGAACAAACAAATCTGGACCACCCGGGAAATGGGCATCCGTGCGGAGCGCAATCTATCCGTTCGGAGGAAGTCTCCCCCGTTTTCGCCATGGTCGGAACATGCTTCCGGGCCGTCCGGGAGATTACGTGCACCGGGGTGCAAAAAGGAGATCGCCATGCCTGTGTCTTCCAACGCAGCAAGAAAAATCACGGATGCGAAGGGCAACACCAGGGCGGCAAAGACCTCCGGGGCCGGCAAGCAGGCGGCCTTGGGAGGGGAAAACCTGTTCTACCACAGCCCCCATCCCTGCCTGGTGGTGGAGGCGGACACCCTCAAGATCGTGGAGGCCAACCAGGCGTTTTTCGCCCTGTCCGGCTTAAAGCCCAAAGACTGCATAGGCCGGTCCTTCTTGGCGCTTTCCCTGTGGCTGGAGCCCGACCAGTGCAAAAAGGTCCTGGAAAAGGCCAAGGCCGGCAAGCCGGCACAAAATATCCAGATTTCCATGCAAAACGGCAAGGGCGACAAGGAGATGCTCCTTTCCGCCAGCATGGTTCCCGCGGAAAACTGGCTGGTATGCTCGCTCACGGACGTCACCGCATTGGTGGACGGCCGAAAGGAATCCGACCTCGAGATCAAGGCCAGGGAGCTGACGGAGACCAACGAGGCCCTGCGCCTTCTGCTCAACCAGCGCCGCGAGGACGTAAAGCGCCTGGAGCAGCGCATCGTGGCCAACGTGGAGGACCTGGTGCTGCCCTACCTCCAGCGGATGAGGGAGACCCCCCTGGACATGGACCAGCGGGTGTACCTTTCCGTGGTGGAAAGCAACCTCACCGAGCTGGTGAGTCCCTTCATGCGCCAGTTGGGCACCCGCCACGCCAACCTCACCCCCAGGGAGATCGAGGTGGCCAACCTGGTGCGCATGGGCACCACGTCCAAGGAGATCGCAAGGCTCTTGAAGATCTCCAAACGCGCCGTGGAATTCCACCGCGACAGCCTGCGGAACAAGCTGGGCCTGAAAAAGACCAAGCAGAACCTAAGGGCGTACCTTTCGTCCCTCAGCTAAGCGCGCAAACAGCCCCAACACACCAAAAAGCCGGGCCGGGATCTTCCCCGGCCCGGCTTTGCCCATGCCCGAAAACCCGGCCTGTTCTTCCTCTTCCCCGCCACGTACATGACCTTGTGCGCCTTTTCCTCGTGGGGGGCCATACAAGGGTTCCCCCGGTATCTTCCTTCACTCCTTGTAGCTCAAAAGCGCTTCCAGCACGGCGTCCTGGTCTTCGTTCGACAGGTAAGGGTGCATGGGGAGGGAGAGAATGCGGGTGGCGGCGGTTTCGGCGGCGGGAAAATCGCCGGGTTTGTACCCCTGGCGGGCGAAGGCCTTTTGGAGGTGCAGGGGCAGGGGATAGTAGATGGCGGCGGGGATGGATCTGGCGGACAGGTGGGCGACCACCTTGTCGCGGGAAAGGCCCGGGCAGAGGATGGAGTACTGGGCCCAGGCGGACCGGGCGTGGCCGAAGGTCTTGGGCGGTACGAAGGGGGAGGAGGACAGGGCCTGGGTGTAGCGGGCGGCCACCTGCCGGCGGAGTTCGAGCTCGGCGGGGAACAGGGAGAACTTGGAGAGCAGGACGGCGGCCTGGAGGGTGTCCATGCGGGCGTTCAAGCCGATTCTTACATTTTCGTATTTTTTCTTTCCCTGCCCATGGATCCGGAGGCTTTCCATCTTGTCGGCCAGCGCGGGGTCGTCGGTGAAGCACATGCCGCCGTCGCCGTAACCGCCCAGGGGCTTGGCGGGGAAGAAGGAGGTGCAGCCGATCCCGGCCAGGGAGCAGGCGCGGCGGCCGTGGTAGGTGGCGCCAAAGGCCTGGGCCGCGTCCTCCACCACCCACAGGTTGTTTTGGCCGGCGATCTTGCCAATGGCGTCGTATTCCGCGGGCAGGCCGAACAGGTCCACGGCCAGGACGCCGCGGGGGGTCAGGGACCGCCAGCCCGCGGGCAGGGGGTGCATTTCCGGGTCCCCGGCGGCCATGGCCCCCACGGCGCGGGAGAGCGCCCGGGGGTCCATGTTGAAGGTGTCCGGGTCCATGTCCACGAACACGGGGGACGCGCCCAGAAGCGCGATGGCCTCGGCCGTGGCCACGAAGGTGAAGGGCGTGGTGAACACGGCGTCTCCGGGACCCACGTCCAGCGCCATGAGGGCCAGGACCAACGCGTCGGTGCCCGAGGAGCAGGACACGGCCCGGGCCGTGCCGCAAAACTCCGCCAGCGCGGTTTCCAGCTCCGCGATTTCCGGGCCCATGACGTACTTGCCATGGTCCAGGACCTTCTTGATGCGCGCCTCGATGTCCGCGCGGATTTTTTGCTGCTGCGCCGCCAGGTCGATGAACTGCATGGATGCTCCTAAAGATTCGGGTAGCTGTTATCCGGGGGGTTATGGCACAGGCGGCGGAATTGTTCAACGCCCGCGGCCTGGACAAAACCGAAATCTCCTTGCATTGACGCCCGGAGGGAAACTGGTTACTTAGGTAGAAACCATTTTCTTCTGTCCTGGAGGAACCATGGCGGTAAACATCGTGGAAAAAGTGGACGGCCAGGTGGCCGTGAAGAACGCGCTCGTCAGCGTTTCGGACAAGTCCGACCTGGAGGAGCTGGTGAACGGGCTGGTTGCCGCCTGCCCGGAGGTGACCATCTACTCCACGGGCGGCACCTTTGCCCGGATCAAGGAGATCTTGGGGGACGACTCCGCCCGGCTGAAGCAGGTTTCCGACTACACGGGCCAGCCCGAAACCCAGGGCGGGCTGGTCAAGACCTTGGATTTCAAGATCTACCTGGGGCTTCTGACCGAGACCTACAACGAGGACCACCAGATGGACATGGAGCGCACGGGCGCGGTGCCCATCGACCTGGTGGTGGTGAACCTCTACCCCTTCCGGGCAACCATTTCCAAGGGCGGGGTCACCCCGGAGCAGGCCCGGGGCCAGATCGACATCGGCGGGCCGTGCATGATCCGGGCCTCGGCCAAGAACTTCCTTAGGGTGGCCTGCGTGGTGGAGCCCGCGGACTATCCCGACCTCCTGGAGGAGCTTTCCCGGGGCGGGGGCAAAACCTCGCTGGGGTTCCGCTACCGCCTGGCGCGGAAGGCGTTTGCCCTCACCGCGGCGTACGACCGGGCCATAGCCGACTACCTGGCCCAGACCCCCTTTGTCGCGGTATCCCCCTGCTACGAGATCAAGGGATGATCTTCCCGGGGCCGGCCCCGGGGGCATCTCGACATTTTTGTATTTTTTGATTCCATTTATCACATTTTTGTATTTATCCTCTCTGGGCTTCGACAGCCAGACAGCAACCCAACTGCCTGAATACATGGGGCTCTGTTCCCAATTCCCCGCCCTGGCACAAGGCTTGCTTCTTCTGCAACCAACCTCGAAAGGCGAAAACCGTGGTTCCGAATTCCACCAACGACACCCGCTCCCCCATAAAGGTGCTCGCCGAGCGCAGGAAAGCCCTGTTCTCCCGGCTTGAGCAGGGGGCCATGAGGGGTTTCCTGGCCGAGCACACCCGGGCTTTGGACGACTATTTCCAGGAGTCCTTTGAAAAGAGCGAGGTGGGGCCGCGCATGCGGGTGGACAAGAACCCCTACGCCGTGGTGGCCCTGGGCGGCTACGGCCGCGGGGAGCAGTGCGTGCACTCGGACGTGGACCTTCTGCTTTTGTTCCGGGGCAAGGTGCCCGCCGAGGCCGCGGGCCTGGTGCGGGAAATCGTCTATCCCCTGTGGGACGCGGGCCTGGAGGTGGGCTACGCCACCCGCACGGTGGCGGAGACCTTGAAGCTCGCGGCGGACGACTTCGAGGTGCTCACCTCCCTGGTGGACGCGCGCTTCTTGTGCGGCGTGTCCTTTCTGTACACGGACATGATGGAGCGTCTGCAGGAGGTGCTCAAATCCAGGGGCAAGGCGTTCGTCCAATGGCTGGCGGAAACCTCCGAGGCCCGCCACCGGCGCTACGGCGACTCCGCGGCGCTGCTGGAGCCCAACCTGAAGGAGGGCCAAGGCGGGCTCCGGGACTACCACTTCATGCGGTGGGCCGCGGCCGCGCTCCACGGCGCGCGGGAGCCCAGGGACCTGGAGTACTTGGGCGTCCTCACCCACGGCGAGTACGCCGAGCTTTGCCTGGCGCTGGATTTCGTGTGGCTGGTCAGAAACCGGGCCCACCTTCTGTGCGGCAGGAAGTGCGACCAGCTGCACTTCGAGTACCAGCACAAGGTGGCCGCCTCCCTGGGCTTTTCTTCCCACGGAAACCTGGAGGGCATCGAGCTTTTTCTAAAGACCCTGCATTCCCGCATGGAGACCATCAAGGAAAGCCGCCAGGTGCTTCTGGCCGGCATCCTGCCGCGCCGGGCGGGGAAAAAAAGCGGCCGGTCGCGGGTCCCGGGCGTCTTTGTGCGCAAGAGCGCCTTAGAGTTCGACAGCCCCGAGGCCATCGTGGACAACCCCAAGCTCCTGGTGAAAATCTTTGCCGAGAGCGCAAGGTTAAAGCTTCCCCTTTCCGTGGAGGCGGCCCGGCTGGTGCGGGAGTTTTCCCACCTGGCGGGCGAGGATTTCAGCCGCGACCCCGAGGTGGCGGCGGACATGGAGCGCATCCTCACCGCGCGTGCGCCCGTGCTCGGCGTGCTGGAGAAGATGCTTTCCACCGGGTTCCTTCCCCGGCTCATCCCGGAGCTTGCCGGGATCCAGAACCGCATCCAGTACACGGAGTACCATGTGTACCCCGTGGACAAGCACTCGGTGAGGACCGTACAGACCATCAAGGACTTTGCCGCGGGCGGAGGCCGGTTCCCCCTGGCGGCCCAGTTGTACAAGGAGGTGAGCCCAAAGAAGCTTCTTTTGTGGGCCGCGCTGCTCCACGACGTGGGCAAGGGCACGACCCGGGAGAACCACGCCGAGGCCGGGGCCGCGGTGGCGGAGAGGATCATGCTGCGCATGGGATATCCCCGGCGTCACGCCGAGCTGGTGGGGTTCTTGGTGAGGGAGCACCTTTCCCTGGTCAAGACCGCCACCAGGAGAGACCTGAACGACGAGCGGACCGCCATTTCCATGGCCCGGCTGGTGGGCGACGCCACCCGGCTGAAGATGCTGTACCTGCTCACCGTGGCCGACTCCGTGGCCACGGGCCCCAAGGCGTGGAACGACTGGTCCGCATCCCTGGTGAAAGATTTGTTCTTCAAGGCCAACCAGGTGCTTTCCCACGGGACCCTGGCCAGCAAGAAGACCGTGCGGGAACTGGCCAAAAAGCGGGAGGAGGTCCTGACCCTGGCCAAAAGCGGGGAGGAACGCAAGGCGGTGGAGGAACTATGGGACGTGCTCTCCCCGCGCTACGTAAACGACATGCCCGCCGGGCGGATCGCCGAACACGTGCGCATGTTCCGCGGCCTGGCCGACCGGCAGGCGGTCATGGACTTTTCCAGGGGCCCGGGCAAAGATGTGCGTGCCATCACCGTGTGCGCCAAGGACCGGCCCGGCCTTTTCTCCCGCATCGCCGGGGTGCTGGCCCTGCACAATCTGAACATCCTAAACGCCCGCATCTACACCTGGCGAAACCACGTGGCCTTAGACGAGTTTTTCGTCACCCGGCCCGCGGACCCGCTGTTTGAGGAGGAGGCCGCGGCCCGGGCGGGCGCGGACCTCGCGCGGGCGCTCTCCGGGGACATGGACTTAGAGGCGGCGCTGCAAAAGAACCTTTCGGCCCGCATGGCCAAGAAACCCGGGCCCGCCCCCACCCGCCGCGAGAAGGTGGTGGTGGACAACGAGAACTCGGGGTTTTTCACCATCATCGAGGTCCACGCCTACGACCAGCCGGGGCTTTTGTACCGGATCACCGACACCCTGTACCGGTGCCGGCTGGACGTGTGGGTGGCCAAGATCGCCACCAAGGCGGACCAGGTGGTGGACGTGTTCTACGTGCGCGACTTCGACGGCCAGAAGGTGGAGGACGAAAAGCGCGTGGAGGAGATCAAAAGGGCGCTCGAGGAAGGCGTGCTGGCCATCAACCAGCCGGCGTGCCCGGCAACCCCTCCCAGCCGGAAAACCGGGGAGGAAGGGGATATCCCATGAATTCCGGCGACACGGCGCTTGTGTGCGCGCTTTTCCCGGGCAAGAGGAAGGGATTCGGCACCGACGCCATCCAACCCCACAGCCCGCCCTTCACCGTGCCGGGCGCGGGAAGGGAGTATGCCTTCGCTCGCTCGCCTTGCGCTTCATCGCTTGTGAACAGCCTGCGGAGAAATTGGATACAAGAAGCCAAAAGTATTTCCAACGCCGCCGGGCGGCGGAGAAGAGAGGTTCCATGAAAAAGATCGAAGCCATCATCAAGCCCTTCAAGCTGGACGACGTGAAGGAGTCGCTAAACGAGATCGGCATCCAGGGCATGACCATCACCGAGGTCAAGGGCTACGGCCGGCAGCGCGGCCACAAGGAGATCTACCGGGGGGCGGAGTACGTGGTGGACTTCATCCCCAAGGTCAAGCTGGAGATCGTGGTGGACGACGCCCGGGCCGCCCAGGTTGTGGACGCCATCCGGAACGCCGCCAACACGAACAAGATCGGCGACGGCAAGATCTTCGTCATCCCGGTGGAGGAAGCCGTGCGGGTACGCACCGGGGAAAGGGGCGCCGGCGCCATTTAACCCGGATTATTCATGAGCAATTTTGCCCGAGATCGAATTTTTCTTTAGTTTCAATCCGTTGGAGCTGTTTTGCGGGTCTTGCGCCAAAGACGGTCTGATTATTGGAGGAATGCTGCCATTCGGGCAAAATTGTTCACCCTTCCGGCGAGCCCGATTCACGCGATAGCTGCGTCAGGAGGCGGTCGCGGTACAAAAGTACAGCTTCCCTCCTC
>JAFDHW010000060.1 GCA_019308705.1 Deltaproteobacteria bacterium | reverse complement strand
CAGCATTCCTCAAAGAAACAGCGTGCATTTTTCAAGGACCCTTCCATTGGCACTTAACCTGTTTAAATCCATATAAATATTTTATTCGGTGAAATTTTTCATGAATAATTCGGGTTAGGTTGTTGACCGATCGGTAAAGACGGGTTGGGTCGATTATAGGAGGAAAAAGGCGGCGTGTCCAGCGCCGGCCGGATTTTCGGGTGGGATCGGGAATGGGCCGGGAGCCGGTCAAAGGCGCGGGCCGTGGAAAGGGCCTGGTCCGGGTCGTTGGTGAACACCCCGTCCGTGCCCTCGCGCAGGGCGGCGAAGACCGTGGGCAGCGTGTTTTCCGGGAACCGGGAGGAAAACCCCCGGCGGGCGATGACCGGGGCTTGCGGGGCGGGAGCGCGCCCAAAACCCAGGGGCGATCCACGGGGGCGCAAGGCGGTTCGCAAGGGTTTTGAGGCCGGCGTCCTTTCCGGGAATCCGCAAAAACCAGCCCGAAACGCTTGCTCAAACCGTGCAGATGGGGTATTTTTCCCCCAACAGCATCCTTTTTTCCTTTTGTGTCCAAAGATCATCCTGGAGGTTCCATGAAAAAAGCGGCCGCCATTTGCGCCGTGGCCTTGCTGTTCGCCTGGGCCGCGCCCGCCGGCGCCCAGGACGCGGGCCAGATCGTGTTGAAGGACGCCTTGTACGGCGCGGCCATCGGCACCCTGGTGGGCGGGGCGTTCATGCTTTTCACCGACGACCCCGGCGACCATTTGGAATACCTGGGTTACGGCGCGGGGGCCGGAATCCTGGGGGGCACGGCCTTCGGGTTCTGGGAGGCCGCCGCCTGGACCACCGTGGAAAACGGCAAGGTGAAGATCGCCTGGCCCACCCTGAACGCGGACGCGGAACGGGACGGCGTGGACGTGAAGATCACCAGGGTCTGGACGGACTTATTGAAGTTCAAATGGTAAGGCGCGAACGTCGAGGGAGTGTCCCGCCTTTGTTGAAAGCAAGGGGGAAGCATGGACGAGGCACTGAAACGGGCCATTTTCAAGGCGGTGGAAAAGGAGCCTTTGGCCCGCACCCTGGGCATGGAGCTGGTGGAGCTTTCCGAGGGCCGTTCCCTGGTTCGCATGGAGTATGACCCGGCTTCCATGGCCAACATCTATTCCCGGGCCCACGGCGGGGTGCTGTTTTCCCTGGTGGACGGGGCCTTTGAAACCGTAAGCCAGACCTGCGGCCAGATCACCGTGGCCCTGAACGTGAACATGACCTACGTGAAAAGCCCGGACGCGGCCTGTACGCTCTTCGCCGAGGCCTCCCTGACCGCCGAAACCAAAAAAACTGCCTCCTATTCCATCCGGGTGACCAATCGTGGCGGCGAGCTTCTGGCCTTTTGCCAGGCCCTGGCCTACCGCACCGGAAAACCCATACCGTTCGTATAGCCCTGGTATTACCTGGGTGACGGGTTTCACGTCCGCAAAAATCGCGGGCGGGCGCAATCTGCGCTCTTGGAAAGCCCTTGTTCCCCGGTTGAAGGGGCTCTTGGCGGGCGGGATGTTTGGTTCGGCGCCAAACAATCTTTGGCCGCCGCCCTTTTTTGAGAAACCAAACTATGCTATTCATATAAGGGGCTTTGTTGCCCGCCAATGGCGGGCTTCACGCCTCTCACGGATATTGGCGCCTCTCCTGTGGACTCTCTGGTATGAAGTTAAACGGTTATTTCGAACCCTCGTCCTTGGCCAGCATCCTGCAGCTTCTGTCCAACGAGGACAGAACCGGCATGTTGCGCCTGACGAACAAGGACAGCGAGGTGAACATCTTCGTCCGCGAGGGAACGGTCATCTGCGTCACGGGTTCGGCCAAGGAAACCCGCCTGGGCAACATCCTCCGAAGAAAAAACATGGTGTCCGCCGCGGACCTGGCCTACTGCCTGTCCGTTTCCCGGGAGAAGAACGTGGCCCTGGGCAAGGTGCTGGTGGAAAAGGGCTTCATTTCCGAGGAGACCCTGCGCAACACGGTTCACGACCAGGCCCAGGAGGTTTTGTTCAACCTGTTCTTCTGGAAGGGCGGCAAGTTCGAGTATCACGACTCCACGGACGTGCCCAAGGGAGCGCTGGACACCAAGATCGACATCATGAACGTGATCATGGAGGCCATGAGCCGCATCGACGAGATGTGCACGTTCATGAAGCAGATTCCCTCCGAGGAGATCATCTTCGCCAAAACCGAGCCCTTGAAGGACCCGGACGAACTGGGGCTTACCGACTCCCAGAAGCGGTTTTACGCGCTCATCGACGGCGCCCGCACCGTGCGCCAGGTCATCACCGCTTCGGGGTTCGAGGATTTTTCCGCCTACCACTTGTTCAACCGGCTCATCACGGCGGGCGCGGTGGTGCAAAAGGACACCGCCGTGTTCAGCGAGGAGCCGGTCCGCGATTACACGGACATCGTCCAGGTCTACGCCGACATCATCCAGGTGATCCGCACCAACCTGGCCCGGGAACTGGACCGGTGGCTGGACTCGGTCATCGATGAAAAGGGCGAGGACAAGGAATACGCGGAGATCGCCAAGAAGATCAAAAAGCGCGCCAAGGGCCGGTGGATCTACAACGTGATGGAAAACTGCAAGCCTCGTATGGTGCGCCACCAGGAGGTGCTTTTGGCCGCCTTCCGGCCCACGGCCCGGATGGAGGAAAACGTCAAGGCCGTGGCCGGGGCCATGCGGAATGTGAAAAACAGCGAAAAAAGCCGCCTGTTTCTGGCCAAGACCATGAACCAGTACGTGTCCAACCTCCTGCACACCACGGTGAACTCCTTTGGCTTGGCCACCACCAGGAAGATGCTTTTGGGCATCAACCACGTGCTCATCCGGGCCAATGAGAGCGGCAGCGAGTTTTCGGAAAAGAACATCATCGTAAAAGACATGGTGGACCTGCTCATCGACGTGGCCAGCCAGACCAAGAACCCGGAATACGCCAGGCAGAAAACCTATGGCATCTTCTCCATGCTGGAAAGCCCGCTCGCCCCGCCGGCATCCGACTCCGCCGAAAACGCCAACTGACTCTGCCAGGCATTTTTCCGGCACGGTTTCCCCGGCCAGAAAGAAGAGCCATGGACGATCTGGACAAAATCGCCTCGGACATCCAGGACAGCGTGGACGCCCAGGTGCGCCGGGAATACGGGGAGGTTGTGGCCGCCCGGTGGAAGGACCTTTCCCATTATGGTCCCCTGCCGGGCCACAACGGCAGGGCCGTGAACACCGGCGTGTGCGGCGACACGGTGGAGATGTTCTTGAAAATCGAGGACGGGAAGGTGGCCCGGGCGTCTTTTCTCACCGACGGGTGCGTGGCCACGGCCGTGTGCGCCTCTCTGGCCGCGGAAGCCGCCGAGGGATGCGGCCTGGGGGAGGTCATGGACATCTCCGGCGAGGACATCTTGTCCGCGGCCGGCGGCCTGCCTGCGGACCACGAACACTGCGCGCATCTCGCCGCCCAGGCCCTCCATGCGGCCCTGGAGGATTTCCTGGCCAAAAGCAAGCCTGCGTTCGATCCTTCCGGCAAAAACAGGTAGCCTGTTTTGCCGGGGATTGCCGAGACGGCATAAATCCTTTATAAATACGGTGAATAACAGCTTTTCCCTTGCCCGACAGCGTCGTTTTTCCGCATTGGCGCCCAGGAGGACCCATGGCGAACCAAAGCCGCCGGATTTACGGCATCGATCTCGGAACCACCTACTCGTCCATCGCGTACGCGGATGCCAACGGCAAGCCCGTCGTGCTGCCCAACTCCGAGCAGTCCGCGGTCACCCCCTCGGTGGTGCTCTTTGCCGACGGCAGGATCCTGGTGGGCAACGCGGCCAAGAAAAGGGCCTGGCTCCACCCGGATTCCGTGGCCTCGTTCATCAAGCGGTCCGTGGGCGAGAAGGACTTTTTGTTCTTCGTAGGCGACAGGTCCTACCACGCGGAGGAGATCTCCGCCTACATCCTGAGAAAACTCGTCCAGGACGCGGGCCGGGTCACCGGCGACACCGTGCGCGACGTGGTCATCACCTGCCCGGCCTACTTCGGGGTCAACGAACGGGAAGCCACCCGCCGCGCGGGAGAGATCGCGGGCTTAAACGTCCGCCGCATCATCAACGAGCCCACGGCCGCGGCCATCGCCTACGGGTCCGCCAAGCCGGGCAAGCAGCGCACCATCCTGGTCTACGACCTGGGCGGCGGCACCTTCGACATCACCATGATCCAGGTCCAGAACGAGGTCATCGAGGTCATCTGCACCGGCGGCGACCACAACCTGGGCGGCAAGGACTGGGACGACCGCATCGTCACCTACCTGGCCGAGGAATACCAGAACCAGACCGGAACCACCGAGGACATCCTGGAAGACCCCAAGGTGTGGCAGGCGCTGCAGTACCTCGCCGAACAGGCCAAGAAGCTGCTCACCAAGAAGGAGTCCGTGGATTTGCCCATCAAGTACGCGGGAAAATCCGCCACCATCACCTTGACCCGCGACAAGTTCGACTCGCTGACCTCGGACCTTTTGGAGCGCACCGTGTCTTTGGTCCACAGCATGCTGGCCGAGGCGGCCAAAAAAGGCTGCGGCGATTTTGACGAGTTTATCCTCGTGGGCGGCTCCACCCGCATGATCCAGGTGCCCAAACGGCTCTACGAGGAATTCCAGAAACGGCCCATGAGCTTCGAGCCGGAAAAGGCCGTGGCCAAGGGCGCCGCCATCCTGGGCCACCGCATCGCCACAGGCGACTCCACCGCCTCTTTCACCGAGGTGGCTGGCGAAAACGTGGGAGTCTCCGGCGCAGGCGGCGCCAGGTCGGCCCAAAAGCAGGCCCGCATCCGCGACGTGGCCGCCAAAAGCTTTGGCATCCTCCTGAAAGAAGACGGCGACGACGAGGACGTGTTCAACGTCATCCTCAGGAACTCCCCCATCCCCGTGCGCGCCAAGGAAACCTTCTACACCCAGGCCGCCAACCAGGAAGGCGTGAAGATCCGGGTGGTGGAATCCGAAACCTCCGACGAATGGGTTTCCTGCGTGGGCGTCGTGGAAATCGGTACCGCCTGGCTCAAACTCCCCCCGAACCTCCCCGCCGAAACCCCTGTGGTCATCACCTTCGAGCTCTCCGAAGAAGGCCGCCTGTCCATCTCCGCCGAAGAATCCGCCACCGGCCAGATCGTGGATGTCACCATAGAATCCGCTGCCGTCATCGGCGGCACCGAATTCGAAGAAGCCAAGGCCCGCGGCAGCAGCGTGGTTGTAGAATAGGGGGAGAAAGAATTCGGGAAGCCCCCTTCCCAAAACCGTTCGGTTCGGGAATCGCGGAGCATTCCTTTCCGGCCGTTTGCCAGGGACGTGGCCTTTCCGGCGGCAAGGTTGCCGGGGCCGCCCGAAAGAGAGAGCAATGTTCAGCTACCTATACATGAAAATCCTGGAGTCCTCGCCCGAGCGCTACGACCGGGGGATCGCCCTGGCGAGCCTGGGGGGAGCGGACCGGGCCCGCGAGGCCATGGTGGCGGACGTGGGGCCGGGGGACCGCGTGGCGGATTTGGGCACGGGCACCGGGTCGCTGGCTCTTTTGGCCGCGGGCAAGGGCGCGGAGGTGACGGGCATCGACGCCAACGCGGGGATGCTGGCCGTGGCGCGGAAAAAGCTCGGCAACCATCCGGCGTCCGGGCGGGTCCGTTTCGTGGAGGCCGGGGTGGCGGAGATGGACGAGGTGCTTGAGACCGGCGCCTACACCGTGGTCACGGCGTCTTTGCTCTTTTCGGAGCTTTCGCCGGACGAGCGGCGCTACGCCCTTGCCGAAGCCTACCGGGCCCTGGCCCCCGGCGGCCGCCTGGTCATCGCGGACGAGACGCGGCCCGCGGGTTTTTTCCGCAGGCTTGTCTACGGGCTGGCCCGCCTGCTCATGGTCTTCTTGTCCCTGGTCCTGGTCCAGGCCGGCACCCGGCCGGTGGACGGGCTTCCCCGGTTGGCCCGGGAAGCCGGGTTCGAGGTGGACCGCGTGGAGATCACAAACCGCCTGGGAAGTTTCTTCATCCTGTGGGCCCACAAGCCGGAGGCGCCATGAACCGGGTGATTGCGTGGATCATGGGCTTCTTTTTCCGGTGGCTGCCTCACCGTGGGCAACGCGCGCTTCTTGCGGCGGGCAGGCCGGACGAGCACAGCCCCGTGCTGGTGACGGGAAACTACACCCTCACCCTGCGCCGGCTTTTCCGCGATATCCGGGGCAGGGACGCGTGGGTGCTTTCGGCGGATTCCGGAGGCATCAATGTATGGTGCGCGGCCTGCGGGGGCGAGTTCACCCACCACCAGGTGATCCAGGCGGTGAAGACCAGCCGCCTGGCGGACAAGGTGGCCCACAGGAAGCTGATTCTTCCCGCGTTGTCCGCCCCGGGCGTGGACGCCGGCCAGGTGCGGGAAAAGACGGGTTTTTCCGTGCGCTTCGGTCCTGTCCGCGCCAAGGACATCCCCCGGTACCTGGACGATGGAATGCAAAAGACCCCGGCCATGCGGAGGGCGGATTTCTCCCTGCGCCACCGCCTGGACATGCTGGTGTCCATGAATTTCATCATCTGGCTGCCCCTGGCGCTGTTCTTCGGGATGTTCCTTCCCTCGGCGTTCTGGGGCGTCACCGCCCTTTTTTGGGGCATCGCCGGGGTTTCCTACCTGGTTTTTCCCTTTTTGCCGGGACGCACGGGATACATACGCATGCTGTGGGTCCTTGCGGCGCTGGTCTTTTTGCTGGTTGCGGCGGGTACGGCCCTGGGGGCGGGGCCGCTGTCCTTGTGGCCTTGGATGATGGGCGGTGCAGCCATCACCGTGGCGGTGTTCTTTGACGCCGCGGGAATCGTGGCGCCCATGGCCTCGGACGCCGAGGCCATGCTGTTCGCCCTGGGCATCCGCCGCCTGGGCGGCCTGCTGCGGGAAAAAACCCTGGGCTCCGTGCGCCACAACCCGCGCCGCTGCAGAGCCTGCGGCCGCTGCATGGACGTCTGCCCCCTGGAGGTTTTTGAAAAGGACCCGGAAACCCAAAAAATCCGTCCGGCAAAACCCCGGGCCTGCTTCTCCTGCGGAGCCTGCAAAATGCAATGCCCCCAAGGCGCGCTGGAGTTGGAGGGGGGATAGAGGATTTTTTGGGGAAGTTGGGGAAAACCTTTTATGGCCGCCCCACGCGGTTTTCGACCGCGTGGGGACCCCGCCCCCCTTCAAACCTGTTTGGCACCCTTTTTTGTAAAAAAGGGGTTCCCCCCTCTCGCCTTAAACCTTCTCCAAGATATGTATGCACATGGCGGCTTCTTCCACGCCGATGTTGCCGCCGCCGTTTTCGGTGAGGCCTATGCGGGCGCCTTCGACCTGGCGTTTGCCGGCTTCGCCGCGGAGTTGGGCGCCGATTTCGTGGATTTGGGCGAGGCCCGAGGCTCCGATGGGGTGGCCGCGGCATTCCAGGCCGCCGGAGGTGTTGATGGGTTTTTCGCCGCCGAGTTTGGTGGCGCCGGATTCGGCGTAGGGGCCGCCTTCGCCCAGGGGGCAGAAGCCCATGGCTTCCACCTGGTGGAGCTCGCCGTAGGACGTGGCGTCGTGGAGTTCGGCGAGGGAGATATCATCGGGCCCCACGCCGGCTTTTTCGTAGGCTTCGGCGGCCAGGAGTTCGCCGATGTCCTTGTCGTCTATGTCCCGGTCGCGGCCGGAGCCCAGGACCGAGGCGAGGATCTTTACCGGGCGGGGATCCTTCATCTTTTTGAGGAAGGATTCCGAAACCACGATGGCCGCCGCGGCCCCGTCTCCCACGGGCGCGCACATGGCGCGGGTGAGCGGCCAGGCCACGGGCTTGTCGTTTAGGACCTCTTCCACGGTCATGGGCTTCTGGTATTGGGCCAGGGGGTTCAGCGAGCCGTGGAAGTGGTTCTTGGCGCAGATGACGGCCAGCTGTTTTTGGGTGGAGCCGAAGCGGTTCATGTGCCATTTCGCGCCCATGGCGTAGGCGTCCATGAAGATGGAGCGGCCTTGGCCGGGAGCGGAATCGTCCTGGCCGCTTTGGGGGGCCAGCTCCGCGGAGAGTTTCAAAAACAGGTCGATGGAGGCCTGGATGTTTTCCAGGTCCATGCAGGAGGCGTAGGCTCCCAGGGCCACGTTTTTGTCCGGGTGGGTGATCTTTTCACTACCCAGGGCCATGGCCACGTCGTACTGGCCGGCCTGGACGGCTATGGCGGCCAGGTGGAGCGCGGTGGAGCCCCCGGCGCAGGCGTTCTCCACGTTGACCACCGGGATGCGGCCCACGCCCATGGACCGCATGATCACCTGGCCGCGGATGGAGTGCTGGTTGGTATACATGCCCCAGAAGGTGTTGGAAAAGTAGGCGGCGTTTATGTCCTCCTTGGTGAGGCCGGCGTCGGCGAGCGCCAGGTTGGCGGCTTCGACGGCCATGTCGCGCACGCCCCGGTCCGGGTGCTTGGCGAACCGGATCATGCCCAGGCCAACGATGTAGGCGTTGCCCATTTGCTTCCCTCCCTCTTGGCCGCGGCGGCGGCCGTTTTCCTTGTTTTGCGTTTTGCAAGCGCGTGTGCGCGGGTTTGCGTTTATCCTATCCATTCCACGGGCGGCGAGTCCCGTTTGACCACCTTGTCGATCTTGCCGCGGGGCCAGCCGATGGCGATGGAAGTGATGGCCTTCCAGGGCGGGGTGATGCCCAGTTTTTTGCGCGTGCCCGCCATGTTGGGGAAGTTCAAAGGCTCTATGCTGAGACCGATGTAGCAGGTGCCCAGGCCCAGGGAGTGGGCGGTGAGCACCATGTTCTGGGCGGCGATGCCGCAGTCCAGGTCCGGGTTGGAGATGCCCCGGGGGTTCTTGCAGATGAAGATGACCGCGGGCGCGCCCCAGTAGATGACGTTGTTTTCCCGGTCCGCCTTTTCCATGGCCGTGAAGGGCCGGGGGTCCAACTTGTTCGCGGCCAGGAGGCTGGCGGCGGTGAAAAGCGCCGCCTTGGCCTTGCTGCGCCTGCCCGAGGGGGACAGGTACCAGTTCTTCAGGCGGCGCAAAATCTCCATGGAGCCTTTTTCCACCTCGTTGATGAGCGCCCGGTCCGTGACCACGATGAACTTGTAGGGCTGGCAGTTGCCCGCGGACGGCGCGAACCGGCCTGCCTCCACGATCCGGTGGAGCAGGTGCTTTGGCACGGGTTTTTTCTTGAACAGCCGGTTGGACCTCCTCTTGTAAATGAGCTTTTCCGTGTCGGTCAGCTCGGGCTCGGCCTGGTCCCAGGGGCGGCCGTCGGCCAGGGGGTCCGGGAAGCGTACCTCGCCGGTGGTGAGCGTCCTGTACCGGCCGGCGGGCACCTGATAGGGGCCTTCTATGGTCAGTGCGCCGGAAGGGCACACGGCCACGCAGTTCCAGCAGTTCAGGCAGGCCTGGTCCATGCCGCCGTAGCCCACGGGCACGGGAAAGCCCTCTTCGTCCTTTTCAAACCCCGCGGTGGGACAGGAATCGATGCACCGCAGGCACTTTTCGCACTTGTCCCGGTCCACCATGCGCCTTGGCCAGCGCGTCTGCGGCAGGTAGGCCTGCCCAAGATCCTCGAACATGGTTCCTCCAATGCCTGGAATGGATGCCAAAACTTGTCACAACCTTCACCGTCCGTAGCCTGCAGGGCGCACGCCGGTGAACCATCAGGCGGTTTTTTGGAAAGGGGTTTCCCCTTTAACCCGGATTATTCACGAAGCCTGATTTCCGTGCTGGCAAGGCTAGAGGGGTGAAGGCGTACTTTGGTACGCCGAGCCCCGATAACGCGGCCAGCGCGGAAATCGGGCG
>JAFDHW010000059.1 GCA_019308705.1 Deltaproteobacteria bacterium | reverse complement strand
AGGGAAACCAGCATGCGCCGGTTGGCTATGGCGCGGAGATAGTTCAAGACGCCTTGTTTTCGGTAGCGCGTGAAGGGGAAGGGTCGGGGCGCGGCTGGTCCTGGTTGAGGAGGCGGCTCAGCCTTTGGGCCTCCTGCCCGGTAAACCCCAGGGAGAGCGCCTTGTCCAAAGCTTTTGCGGCGGCGGCGCGGTTTTCGGCCCGAAAGTGCGCCCAGGCGGCGTAGGTCCAGGCCCGGCCGGGTTCGCCGAACCCGGCCGCGGCCCGCTCCCATGCGGCGGCGGCCTCGGGCCAGCGTTCCAGTTCCCACAAAAGCGAGGCGCAAAGCGCGGCAAGCCGCGGGTCCGGGAAAAGCGACTCCCCTTCCCGGGCCCACTGGAGGGCCGTCTCCGGCTCCTTTGCCTGCATCCAGGCATGGGAAAGCTTCAGGTACAGCTCCGGCCCGGCCGCGCCTTGCGTCCGGTCCGCGTAGAGCTGGGCCGCCAGGGAGGGCGCGCCCGCCTCGCGGGCCAGGTCCCCGGCCAGGATGGCTTCCCGGCCCTTCAGGGGCGTTAGGTATCCGGCGGCCAGCAGGCACGCCAGGGCGCCCTCGGGGTCGTTTTCCTCCAGGTAGAGCCGCGACCGCACCCGCCACCAGCCGCCGCCCGGGTCGGCCGCCGCGTATCGCCCGGCCAGGGACAGGGCCTCGTCCGTCCGGCCGCATCGGGCCAGGGTGCTCACCAGGACCCTGCGCCACGGGCGGGCGCTCTCTCCCTCCTCTTGAGCCAGCCCGCGGAGATGGGGCAGGGCGTCGCCGGGCCGGTTGGCGGCCAGGAGCGACCGGGCCAGGCCCTCCTGGGCCGGGACCGCGTGTTCCGGGTACTGGTCCAAGACCTTCTGGTATATTCCGGCGGCCTGTTCCGGGTCTTTGGCCCGCTCCAGGGCGTGACCCGCGGCGAGGAGAAGATCCGGGTTTCCGCCGGACGCGGCGTGGGCGCGTTCAAAGGCCGCGGCCGCCGCAACGGGCTCGTCCAGGGCCAGGTACGCATGGCCCAGGGCAGCCTGGGCCTGCCACAGGCCCGGGTCCTTTTCCGCTGCCCGGCCGAACCGCTCCGCCGCCTCTTGGTTCCTGCCCAGGGCGGCCAGGGCCTTCCCCAAAAGCAGGTCCACCAGGGGGTGGGCGTCCTCTCCCGCCACGGGCAAAAGCGCCCGTTCGGCCTGGTCCGGCTTGCCGGCGGCCAGAAGCTCGCGGGCCCGGTGCAGGGCGGAAAGCTCCGACGGCGCGGGCGGCCCGGCTGCGGCCAGGCCGCTTGCTGGCGGCAGGGCGGCGATGGGCAGGACCAGGACGCAGAGGGCGCAAAGGAGAAAGCTTGTGCGGCTAGAGCTCATGCAGAGGCTTGTTGTCCCGTGTTTTGGCGGTCGCCTTCTGGAAGGATTCCAGTAACTTGTCCATCTTGTCCAGGTTCTTGGGCCCCCCGGGCTGCAATCCCTCCTCGCCCAGGTGCTCCAGCCGCTCCAGGACCCACGCCGCGGTGATCTCGGAAATGGGGCGGGCCGGGGCATAGGTGGGGTTTCCGTCCCGGTCCGCGCACACCGGGTGGATCACCTTCGCCGCGATGAGCCGGTCCAGGAAGCGGTTCACCAGGCCCGGGGGAAGGTCCAGGGCGTCGGCGATCTGCGCCGCCGTGCGGGGGGGCTTTCCGCCGGCAAAGTCTTTTGCCACCTCCCTTCCCACCAAAAGGGCCAGGGTCTTGCACCGCCAGGGGCTCCAGTCCTCCCGCTCGGCGGCGTATCCCCAGGTGCGGGCGTTCTCAAAGGCAAAGGAGACCTCCGCGCCGAACAGCACGATGATCCAGGAGACGTTGAGCCAGACCACGAACAAAGGCAGGGCCGCGAAGCCGCCGTACACCGCGCTGTACTTGCTCACGCCCACCTGGAAGCTGATGTAGACCCACTGGAAGACCAGGTACATGGCCCCGGCCAGCACGCCCCCCATGAACCCCGCCCGCCACCGGATGGCCCGGTTGGGCAGGAAGATGTAGACAAACGCCAAGGCCAGCGCGATGACGCTGTAGGGCAGAAGGTGCAACAGATGGGAGAGCAGGGGTTTGCTCCAGCCCACCACCTGGTAGCTTTCCGAGATCTCCCGCAGGTAGCGCGCCACCACCACGGTCCCCGTGGAAGCGATGAGCCACAACATGGGCGCCAGGATGCTCACGGCCAGGTAATCCGTGATCATGCGGGGGATGGTGCGGCCCGGGGTGCCCCAGATGTGATTTAAGGCATCCTCCAGGTTCCGCAGGATGCGGATCACGCTCCAGAACAGGATGACGATGCCCACCCCGGCGAACACCCCGGCCTTGCTCTCCTCCAGCATGGCCAGGGCGAACTGGATGAGCCGGCTCACCACTTCTTCCTGGCCGTAGATGAACTGGTGGAGCTGGGACTCGATGGTGGCCTGGAACCCGAAGCCCTTGGCCACGCCCATGACCAGGGCCAGGATGGGAACCACGGAAAGAAGGGTGTAAAAGGTGAGCGCGCTGGCCCGCCTGAACCCGTCCTCCTTCTGGAACCCCGCCACCGCCGCGGTGACCACCCGCAGAAACTTGTACCAGACGGCCTTGCCCCGGGGCAGCTCCCGGGTTTTCATGGCCCAGATGTCGCGCTTGAAGAACCGCTCGGCCCGCGTGTACGGGTTTTCCAAGGCTTTCTCCCGGCTGGGGTGGATAAGGGCGTGGCGCTCCCGGACCGCGAACCCGTTGGGCGCTTCCGGGAGGCTGCATGGCGAATATACAATAAGTTCAACCCGTAGGGGAGGGTTTTCTTGCCAAAGAGCTTTCAACGGCCCATTTCGGGTCCCCGCCGGTGCGCGCCGCGCCTTGACTTTGCCCGGCAAGGGCGGGGAAAATCCCTCCGGAGGAAGACATTGAACGTGTTGGTGTGCGTAAAACAGGTGCCTGACCCGGACGAGCCCCTGGCGCTTTCCCCGGAGACCGGATGGGTGGAACCGGCGGGGGGCCGGTGGGCCATGAACCGGCTGGACGCCTTTGCCCTGGAGCAGGCCCTCGTGCTTCGGGAAGCCGGTGCGGCCAAGACCGTGGCCGCGGTGTCCGTGGGCCCTCCCCGGGCCGAGGCCGTGGTGCGCCGGGCGCTTGCCATGGGCGCGGACAAGGGCATGCGGGTGGAGGCGGGCGAAGGCTTCATCGACCCCCTGGAAGCGGCCAGGGGCCTGGCCCGGGCCGCCCGGGAGACCGGCGCGGACCTTGTGCTCTGCGGCGCGCTTTCCGAGGACGCCATGGCCGGGTGCACCGGCCCCATGGCCGCCGCGCTTCTGGACCGGCCCTGGGTCGCCGGCGTGGTGGAGATCTCCCCCCGGAAACACGGTCTGGCCGTGGTACGGGAGCTGGAGGCGGGCATGGCCGAGGACCTGGAAGTGGACCCGCCTGCGGTGCTCACCATCCAGTCCTCGGGTATCACCCCCCGCTACCCAACCCTGTCCCACGTGCTGAGGGCCAACAAGGAATCCATACGGGTCCTGCCCGCCGAGGGCGGGGAAGCCTCCCTGGCCTCGGGGGCGCTCATGGAGCCCCCGCCGCCCCCGCCGGGGAGGTTTTTGGAGGGCACCGCCCGGGAAAAGGCGGAGAAGCTGGCGGACATCCTGGCCCGGAAGGGCCTGCTATGAACCCCGTGCCGCAACATTCTATCCTGGCCCTGGTGGACCTTCGGGAAGGGGAGGTGCTTTCCTCCACCGCGGACGCCGTGGCCCTTGCCCTTTCCTTGGCCGCCGGAGGGGAAAAGCCCCTGCTGGGAGTGCTGGGGAAAGACCCCCAAGCCGCGGCGCGGGAGGCGGCACGGCTCTACGGCCTTCCGGCGGCGGCCGTTTCCGGCCCGGCGCTGGGCGGGGCGGCGGGGAGAACGCGCGCCTTGGCCCTGGCCCGGCTTGCGCGGCAGTGCGGGGCCAGGTGGGTCTGCCTGCCGGGCACGCCGCTTTTCGCGGACGTGGCCCCGGGCCTGGCCGTGTACGCGGGCGGATGCTGCATTCCCGCCGTGGAAGGGGTGGAGGCCGGGGAGTCCGGCCCGGCGTTCACCCGGTCCGCGGCCGGGGGGAAATACGTGGTCCGGGTGGAAGCAAAAGCGTTTCCCGCGGTGCTCACCGCCTCGGCCGGGTCCTTTGCGCCGCCGCCGGAGAACACGGGCGAAGCCGGGGAAGTGATTCCGATCGACTGGGGGGATAGGCCCGCGGACGCCCGCTCCCTGGGGATGCGCCAGCGCACGGTTTCCGCGCCTGGGCTTTCCCTGGCCCGGGTGGTGGTGGCCGTGGGCCGCGGCATGGGGGCCGCGGAGAACCTGGAGCAAGCCCGCCGGCTCGCCTCCCTGTTTTCCGAAAGCGCCCTGGCGGGCTCCCGGCCGGCATGCGACATGGGCTGGCTTCCCCATTCCCGCCAGGTGGGCGTCACGGGCCAGACCGTGGCCCCGGCGCTCTACTTCGCCTGCGGCATCTCCGGCGCGTTCCAGCACGTGGCGGGTATGCGCGGCTCCCGGTTCGTGGTGGCGGTGAACCGGGACAAAAACGCCCCCATCTTCCGGGTGGCGGACGTGGGCGTGGTGGAAGACGCCCTGAGCTTTTTGCCCCTGTTCTGCGAGGTGTGCGAGGAGCGAAAATGAGGGGAATTCATCCCAAAAACGTTTTCCTGCCGCGCCGGAAAGCAAAAAAGGTCCTCGGCTTTGGGATGGGGCCCAGGATTCTTCTGATAGCGCTTTTGCTGGCCGCGCCCTGCATGGCGGGCATGAACGGGCCGCCGGGGGAGGACGCGGCCCGACAGGCTCCCGTGCCCCGGAGCCCCTGGCCCGGGCTGTTCGCCTTCTACGACCGCGCCATCTCCCCGGTGGACGGCGACCGGTGCCCCATGAGCCCTTCCTGCTCCATCTACGCCCGCCAGGCCGTCTCCCGGTATGGCATGGCAAAGGGCCTGGTCATGACGCTCGACCGCTTGCTGCGCTGCGGCCGCGACGAGACCCGCCTCTCCCCCAGGATCCTCCTGAACCACCGCATCCTCACCTTCGACCCGGTCCCGCAGAGGGATCACAGGTAAAAAACATGCGGGACCCCTTTCCTCGCGCGGTCCCGCGGCAGGAAGGCGTTTTTTTTGAAACCGCTGTTACCCCTTTGGGAACTGCGGGGAGAGTTTTTTTGCACCGTGGCGCATGGGGAGGATGACGACGGCGGCGCACAGGGCGGCCACCAAGGCGAAGGAGAGGGTGATGGCGACCCAGGCGAGGGGGTCCAGGGCCGAGCCGTGGATGCCCGCCATGAACACGGCGTAGACCGGGCCGGCCTCCAGGATGATCACCATGCCGATGAACGCGGCGGCGAGGATCATGAACAAGAGGCCGCCGGTGCCTGTGACCGCCTGCATGGGGTTTTCCGAGGTGAAGTTGGGGTAGGCCGCTCCCAGGCCGATGCCCATGGCCACGATGCCCGGCACCACCAGGAGCATGGTGGCCACGGAAAGGCCCATCATGAACGGAGTGACGCCCAGGAGCAGGTTGGTGGCCACGATGAGGAACTCGGAGAGGACCAGAAGCGGCGCAAAGTAGATGAAGAACTTGATCCACAACACCCGGGACACGGGCACGGGCGAGGAACGCACGATCCAGAAGGCCTCCTTTTCCATGGACACCGCGGGGAACACGAAGCGGGCCGAAAGCGCGGTGAGCACGAATCCTGCCAGCGCCATGTTCAGGAAGGAGAACAAATTCTCCAGGTACACCGCCGCGATGGGGGCCTTCTCGATGGGCAGGACCTTGAAGTTGTACAGGTAGATGCCGATCAGGGCGGCCATGAGGAACACCTGGGGCCACTGGGCCTGGTCGCGGGTGAAGGACCGGATCTCCTTCACCAGGATGGCCCGTGCCGGGCGGGAGAGAAACGGCAGGCGCGAGGCCAGGGGTCTTCTGGGGGACCTTGGTTTTCTGCCCGGCATACGCACCCGGCTCTCCTGGGATTTTGAAACTCCCTTGAAATACAGCGGCCCGGCGAGGGCCACGGCCAGAAACACGAAAAACGCCGCGCCGGATACGGCCAAAAGGTTGTGGAAAGCCACGGCGGCCCAGTCTCCGGAAAGGGACAGGCGCACGGAGTCGAAGGCCCAGGTGGAGGGCAGCCAGGCCGGGGCGGGCGCCCGCAAGGTGGCCAGGTACTGGATGGCCGAGGCGAAGGCGTCGGGGTCCACCAGCCGCTCGGGTCTCAGCAGCCGGAGCGCCAGGTAGGCCGCCAGGAAAAGCCCCATGCCCAGAAACAACAGCAGGGTGCGGACCCTGCCCGCGGGAAGGAGCACCACGGCCAGCATCACCCCCAGGGCGGACACCGCGCACGCGGTGACGCAGAAGGGCAAAAGCACGAACACGGCGTTGGCGTAGAAGGTGAAGCCCCGGCCGTACACCACGCCGTAGGCGAACAGCGCGGGCAGGATGTACACCGCCACCATCCAGGAGCTGTCCACCAGGCTTTCGCAAAGTCTTGCCGCGAACACGGTGCGGTGGTTCACGGGGTAGGAGAGCACCAGGGGAAGGTCGCGGGAAAGATACAGCTTGGAAAGGGTCGCGAACACCGCGGAGAACACCAGGAGGGAAAAGAAGGTGGTGAACACCATGGAAAGGAGTTTTTCCGCCAGGACGTCGCCGAAGCCTTCCACGGCCTGGAAATAGGCCAGCACCCGCACGAACACCACGAAGATGCCCGCCCAGAACCCGATGCCCAACGCGCCGAAAAAAGCCAGCTTGCCGTAGAAGGCCCTGTGGTTTTCCCTGCCCACCCGGACGGACAGGAGCCTGGGCCGCAACAACACCAAAAACTTGCTCATGCCGCCTGGGTCTCCTCCTCGGTGAGGCGCAAAAACACCTCCTCCAGGTCCTCCTCCCGCACGTCGGCCTTGGTGCGCAAGTCCGAAAACGTGCCCTCGGCGATGACCCTGCCCCGGTGGATGACCCCGATGCGGTGGCACACGTCCTGGGCCACCCCCAGGGTGTGGGTGGAAAGAAACACCGCGCAGCCGTCGGCGGCCAGGTCGACCAAGAGGTTCTTCACCAGGCGGATGGCCCTCGGGTCCAGGCCCACCATGGGCTCGTCCACCACCAGCACCCGGGGCTCGTGCAACAGCGCGGACGCCATGATGATGCGCTGCTTCATGCCGTGGGAATACGCCTCGATGAGTTCGTCTCCCCAGTTGGACAGGGAAAACAGCTCCAGCATCCGGGGCGCGCGGCGGGCGAACTTGTCCGGCGGCATCTTGTAGAGGTCCGCGGTGAACTCCAAGAATTCCATGCCCGTGAGCTTGTCGTACAAAAAGGGCCGGTCCGGCACGAACCCCACCAGGGCCTTGGCGGCGGAGGGATTTTCCGCCATGGAGATGCCTCCGATGGACACGCTGCCCGAGGTGGGGGCCAGCAGCCCGCCCAGGATGCGGATGGTGGTGGTCTTGCCCGCGCCGTTGGGGCCGATGAACCCGAAGATCTCGCCGGCGGACACGGACAAGGACACGTTGTCCACCGCGGTTATGGGTCCGTAGCGCTTGGTCAGGTTTTCCAGGTGGATCATTGGGAAAATTCCAGAATTTCAAGGTTCACCCTGCCCAGAAGCCCCATGATCTCCAACTGGGTTTTGGGGGCTCCGGAGGCGAACCGCAGGTGGGTGACATCCGCGGGAAACTGGCCGAACACCGCGTCGCCGGTGATCCATTGGCCGGAAAGGTAAAAGGCGTCCCAGGCGTGGTAGTAGAACCGGCCCTCCATGTAGGTGAGCCCCACCTCCATGCGAGCGGGCACCCTGGCGGCCCGGGCCAGGGCGGCCACCAGCACCGCGTGCTCGTTGCAGTCTCCCATGCGGGTGCGCAGGGTGGCCAGGGCCTCGGGCGCGGAAAACACGGGCCGTTTCTCCAGCTCGGTGTGCGCCCAGGAGACGATCTTCTTGGCCCGCACCACGGGCGGGTCCTGGGGGGAGACGATCTCCTGGGCGGCGCGGATCACCTGGGGATGGTCCGACCGGATGAACGGCCCGGCCTCCAGGTACGGGGCCAGGTCCGGGTCCTGGGACACGTCCTTGCCCGGGTCCGCCGCCGGGTCCGGCAGGGTTTCCTTGGCGACGGTGAGCACCCTGTCCGCAAAGGTCTGCCTGCCGCCGTCCATGCCCGGGAACTCCCGGGGCGTGTCCACCCGCACCTTGAGCAGGGCCAAGGACGACGGGTCCGGGATGGTGACGTCCACGGGCACCGAGGCCAGGTCGACGAGGTCCGCGCTCTGCCCGGAGCCGGACATGTCCAGGGCGGTCTGCCGGTCCGCGCGTTCCATCCTCAAGCCCAGCATGGCCTTTTCCCTGAGCACCTCCCCGTCCTCGCCGATCCAGGCGGACTGGGAATTGCCCATGAAGGTGAGTTTGACCTTCTTGGCCCGGTGCTCCTCGCCCATGACCGTGATGGTTTCCTCGCCCACCACCTCCACCGTGGCCGGGCTGGTGCCCAGGGTGGCCGGGTCGAACAGGGGAAAGGACCGGCTCTCCCCCACATCCATTTCCGCCACCCGGGAGGCGAACATGAGCCCCGCCCCCAGGTAGGGCGGCCGGGGCAGCTCGATTTTGGTCTCCGTTCCTTCATCCGGTCCGCCGGTGGAAAGCACCAGGGTGCGGCCCTCCATGCGGCCCGAGGCGGAAAAGCTCACCAGGTTGGAACCCAGGGAAAAGTCAAAGGATTTCAGGGTGAGGTCCGGGTACAAGCGGGCCGTGGTCTTCACCCGGATGGGCTGGACCGCGCCCATGGCGTTGATGCGCAGGAAGGACTCTTCCAAGAGGAACCATGCGCCGTCCTCCCGGGTAAGCTTGCGGTGGGACCAGCCGATCTTGTCGTCGTTCTGGAACGCGGAAAGCCACACCTCGCGGCCGGCCGGGTCGCCTTCGCCGCCCAGGGCGAAGGGCCCGTCCGTGGAGGCGGGGCCGGAGGGGCCTCCGGCCATGCGCCAGGCCAGCAGGACCCCGAACAGCACGGCCACGGCGATGCCCGCGGCCCAGGGGAGGATTTTTTTCATGGCGCCTCGTGTGGGAGGGGATGGCGGCGGCCGGAAAGGCCGCCTTTGTCCGTATTCTACACCATTGGCCTGGATTATTCACGAAGCGGGTCGGCAAGCCTGCTTCCGCGCCTCCCGCTCCAGCTCCGCGTACACCTCCCGGACCCGCGTTTTCAGCTCGGCAAGGGTGCCGTTGTTTTTGATGAGATAATCCGCGTGCTTTTCCGCGTCCTCGGGAGGGGCCTGGGCGTCCACCCGGCTTTTGGCCTCCTTTTCCGTGAACCCCCGGCCCATGACCCGGCGGATCTGGTTCTCGCGGGTGGCCGTCACCACCACCACCCGGTCCACCATGGAGCGGGGGTCCACCCCTATCTGGGTGAGCAGCGGAATCTCCTTGATCACCACCGCCGCGGGGTCCTTGTCCAGGATCTGCCTGGTCCGCTCGGCGTCCGCCTCGAACACCCTGGGATGCACGATGCGGTTTAACGCGGCAAGCTTGTCCTTGTCGCCGAACACCAGGTCCCCCAGCTTCTTCCGGTCCAGCCCGCCGTCCGGGGCCGCCACGCCCTGGCCGAATTCCTCCAGGATTTCGGAAAACCCCTCCGTGCCCGGCTCCACCACCTCCCGGGCCAGCTGGTCGTAATCGATGACCACCGCCCCCAGCTCGGCAAACATGTTCGCCACCGCGCTCTTCCCCGTTCCGATGCTCCCCGTAAGCCCTACGATCATGCTTGCCGCCCGTTTCCGGTTTTTTTTGAGGGTGGTTTTCGGCGGTTTATTAACCCGGATTATTCACGCGTTCGATTCGCGCGAGAGTAAGGAAGG
>JAFDHW010000058.1 GCA_019308705.1 Deltaproteobacteria bacterium | reverse complement strand
CGTACCAGGACACGTTGGCCTGGTAGATTTCCATGGCGATGTCCGCCATGACGGCCTCGAACAGGGCGGCTTTGGTGGGGAAATAGTAGTGGATGAGGGGATGTTCGAAGCCGCCCTCCCTGCCGATCATGCGCAGGCTGGCGGAGCTGTAGGGGTGCTCGGAGAACACCCGCCGGGCGGCCTTGATAATGTTTTCCCGGGAGATTTGCCCCTTGGTCTGGCGTCTCGCCATGTCCTCCTCCTTTGGCTGGTGGGGTGGGATGGACCTGAAAATGCTATGCCGGGCCTTGCCGTGTGTCAAGGCTGATCCACGGGGATTCCGGGCGCTTGCCCGTGGATGGTTTAGCCTTGATGCCCCGGGGGGCTTGGGCTATCCTCGGCCAATGGGCAAAAAGGGCGCGAAATCAGCAAGGAACAAGTGGGAGGACTACTGGGCCCGCCAGGCGAAAAAGGAGGGCTACCCCGCCCGGAGCGTCTACAAGCTCAAGGAGATCCAGAAGAAGTTTTCCGTGCTCTCGCCGGGCGACAAGGTGCTGGACCTGGGGTGCTCGCCGGGCTCCTGGCTGCTTTTCGCGGCCCGGACCGTGGGCGGGAAAGGATCGGTCACCGGGGTGGACCTGAAACCCGTGACCATAAGTTCGGGGCCCAACGTGCGGGTCTTTACGGGAGACGTCGCCTCGCCGGAAGTCGGCCTTCTGGAGGAGCTGGGTGCGGGGTTCAACGTGGTGCTGTCGGACATGGCCCCTTCCACCTCGGGCAACAAGAGCCTGGACGCCCTGCGGTCCGAGGCGCTTTCCGAGGCGGCGCTTTCCCTGGCCGAAAGGGTGCTGGCCCCGGGCGGGACCTTCGTGTGCAAGATTTTCCAGGGCCCGGGGTTCGAGGGCTTCGTTTCCCGGGCGCGCAAGGCCTTCGGCAGGGTGAAGCTCTATAAGCCCCCGGCCACCCGCAAGGCTTCCCGGGAGATCTACCTCGTGGCCAAGGACAAAAAACCGCCGCCGGGTTGAAGCTTGTGGTTTGCATCCCGCGCCAAAAAGATTATAGTTGGAATTTCCGGCCATGCCCCCGGCTTTCCGGGGGGCAAACCGTTGATAAGAAAGGCGGCAAGCCGCCTGAAGAAGAACTTGATATCCCCAGGAGGTCCCCCATGTCCGGACACAACAAATGGAGCACCATCAAGCATAAGAAGGGGGCTGCCGACGCCCGCCGGGGCAAGGTTTTCACCAAGCTGATCAAGGAGATCACCGTGGCGGCCCGCATGGGCGGGGGAGACCCCAACGCCAACCCGCGCCTGCGCTCGGCCATTGCCGCGGCCAAGGCGGAAAACATGCCCAAGGACAACATCGAGCGCGCCATCAAGAAGGGCACCGGCGAGCTGGAGGGCGTGGCCTACGAGGAACTCACCTACGAGGGCTACGGCCCGGGCGGCGCGGCCATTCTGGTGGACGTGCTCACGGACAACAAGAACCGGGCCGCGGCCGAGGTGCGCCACATCTTCTCCAAGGGCGGCGGCAACCTGGGCGAGGCCGGATGCGTGGCCTGGATGTTCGACAAGAAGGGCTACATGGCCGTGCCCAAGGACGGCACGGACGAGGACGCCCTCATGGAGGCGGCCCTGGAGGCCGGGGCCGAGGACGTGCGCGAGGACGACGGCGTGTACGAGGTCATCACCGCGCCCGAGGATTTCGAGGCGGTGCGCGAGGCCCTGGACGCGGCGGGCATCGCCTGCCAGGACGCCAAGGTCACCATGCTGCCCCAGAACACCGTGCGCGTGGAGGGCAAGGAGGCCGCCCAGATCGTGCGCCTGCTCCAGGCCCTGGACGACGCCGACGACGTGCAGGACGTCTACACCAACGCGGACGTGGACGACGAGGCCCTGGACGCGGCCTAGCCAGGATTATCCGAACCGCCTTCACCTTTTTTTATCTTCGCCGGCCCGAAAAACCAGGCTTTGTGGACAAAAAACCTCCCCCGCGGCTTGCCCCCGGGCGCGATCCGCTTTATTTTGATTATTGGTGCGGACAAAAGCCGCGGTTTTTTTCGGGCCGCCCGGCCCGGCCTGTTTTCCCAAGCGCTTCCGGCCAGCCCCGCCCGGATCTTCACCCGATAACGGACGATTCATGGGTTCCAAGAACAGCCTGCCCGAAATCCTTGCTCCCGCGGGCAACCGGGAGTCCTTCCTGGCGGCCCTGGCCGCCGGCGCAGACGCCGTGTACCTGGGGCTCAAGCATTTTTCCGCCCGCATGGAGGCGGACAATTTCTCCGTGGCCGAGCTTTCCGCCATGCGCCGCCTTGCCGAGGACAAGGGCGCCAAGACCTACGTGGCCATGAACACCATGGTCAAGGCCGGGGAGCTGGACCAGGCCGCCCGGCTGCTGGACAAGCTTTCCGCCCACGTGAAGCCCCACGCGGTCATCTGCCAGGACCCGGCCATCGCCAGGCTGGCCAAGCACGTGGGCATAGAATCGGAAATCCACATCTCCACCCTGGCCAACGTCAGCTTTCCCGCGGCCCTGAAGTCCGCCGAGCGCCTGGGCGCGGCCCGGGTCATTTTGCCCCGCGAGCTTTCCATCGACGAGATCCGCGCCTTTTCCGAGGCGAAGCCGCCGTCCGTGGACCTGGAGGTGTTCGTGCACGGGGCTTTGTGCTACGGCGTATCCGGCCGCTGCTACTGGTCCAGCTTCCTGGGGGGAAAGAGCAGCCTCAGGGGCCGGTGCGTGCAGCCCTGCCGGAGGACGTACAACCACGGCGGTGACCGCAGGCGATTCTTCTCCTGCCTGGACCTGGGCCTGGGCCCCATGGTCAAGCTCCTGCTCCAGACTCCCGGGGTGGCCGGCTGGAAGATCGAGGGCCGCAAAAAGGGTCCCCATTACGTGTACCACGTGGCCCGGGCCTACAGGCTGTTGCGCGACGCGGGCGACGACACGGGGGCGCGCAGGGAGGCCGCCGGGCTGCTGGACATGGCCCTGGGCCGGCCGCTGACCCGGTTCCGCTTTTTGCCCCAGAAGGTCCACCCGCCCATGCGTCCGGGCGAGGAAACCGGCTCCGGGCTCCTGGTGGGCCGCACGGGCCGGCACAAGGGCCGCTACGCGGTGTACACGGACATCCCCCTCCACGCGGGCGACCGCCTGCGCATCGGCTACGAGGACGAGCCGGGCCACCAGGTGATCCGCGCCCCCCGGCAGGCGCCCAAGGGCCGCCCCGTGTTCTACAAGCCCAGCGACCCGGAGTTGGTCAGCCCGGAAACCCCCGTGTTTTTGATAGATCGCCGCGCACCGGAGCTGGTGGAAAAGCTCCGGCGCCACGACTCCTTGCTTCGGGCCGTCACCCATCCGGAGGTGGCCGCCTCCGAGGCCGCCGCGCCCAAGACCGGCTCTCCGCCCGGGCAGATGGAGCCCGCCATCATGCACGTCCAGCGGTACCGTCCGCCCAAGAACGCCCCCGGCGAGCAGGGAGTGTGGCTTTCCGCGGAAAGCCTGCGCCAGGTGCCCGCAAAGATGGCCTCCTCCATCTACTGGTGGCTGCCGCCGGTGATCTGGCCGGACGACCAGGAGCGGTTCGCGGGGCTTTTGGACGCCGCCAAAAAGGCCGGCGCAAAAGGCTGGGTGCTGAACGCGCCCTGGCAGGTCTCCCTTTTGGGCAAGGTCTCCGCCAAACAGCCGGTCATCGCCGGGCCCTTCTGCAATGTGGCCAACGGGCTGTTCGTAAAGACCCTGGCCGAATGGGGCTTTTCCGGGGTCATCGCAAGCCCGGAGCTTTCCAAGGAGGATTTCACCGCCCTGGGCCGCACCAGTCCCCTGCCACTGGGGGCCGTGGTGGCGGGGCTGTGGCCCCTTTGCTTAAGCCGGTCCCTGGCCAGGGAAGTGCCCGTGGAAAAGCCGCTGAAAAGCCCCAAGGGCGAGGTATGCTGGGTGCGCCGGTACGACAGCGCCTATTGGGTGTTCCCCGGCTGGCCCATCCGCCTGGCCACCCAGGAAAAAGCCCTGGCCAAGGCGGGCTATTCGCTGTTCGTGCACCTCCACGAGCCCTGGCCCCGGGCGGTCCCAAGGCCTTTGCGCAGCACCACGTTCAACTGGAACCTCCGCCTCCTGTAGCCCGAATCCCTGAAAGACTCCCCTTTTGTTTCTTCCGGCTTCATGGTTTACAATGAAGCTTGACAGGCAACCCTCTTGCCGGGAGCGCGTGGTGGAGCGTGCCGTTCAAGTGGCCGGTTTGACGGTTCTGGGGCCCGGGTTTTGTATGCCCGGCCGGGGGCCGGGGGTGGCCACCGTGTTCCCCCGTTACAAGCTGGTGGTCACGGGCCCGGGCATCCACGCCTCCCAGGTGGTGCGGGCGGCGGAGTACGTGGCGCGCGAGCACCCCGGGGAGGACGCGGACCGCGTGGTGGCCGACGCAGTGGCCTTGTACCTCCAGCCGCCCAACGTGCTGGTGAGGTCCGACCCTTCGGACATGGACCGGGTGTTCGCCGCGGACGAGTTGATCCAGCGCCTGGTGCCCCGGACGGACATCCGCTTCACGGGCCTGCACTTCTCCTCCGTGCGCCGTGCGCTGAGGCGGCGGGGGGAGTCCTGGCGCATCGCCCCGCCTCCCCTGACCCCGGAGGCCGCCGCCGCCCACATCCGCTCCTGCCGCCTTTCCGTGGACACCCCCACGGTCTACTACTACAACCCGGACACCGGCGAGCACGTGCTCACCTTCCAGCAGTTCGAGAACATCGGGCCCTTGCTTTCCTCGGACCCGGACCAGGCCTTGGCGCGCCTGCGGGAGATCTGCCGCCTGGCGTCCATGACCAACGCCCAGGGGTACAAGGAGCTTTCCTTTCTCACCGCCCCGGACCGCGAGGCGGACCCGGAGGCCATCCGCAGCCTGGCCCGGGCCGTGGAGCGGTCCGCGCCGGACCCCGGGGAAACGGCCCGGGCCTATGACGTGGTGCGCCAAGCGTTTCTGCGCGCCGCCGGGCCGGAGCTGGCCGTGGACGACCCGGACCTGCCCGCGTGGCGGCTGGCCTTGATCGACCGGCTCACCAGCGTGAGGGCCTACTGCCTGGAGGAATCCATCCTTGGGCTGTCCCCGGAGTTTCACCTGAACATCCGGTGGCTGCCCGGGGCCAGGATCCTGGAAGACCGGGCCGTGTTCGACCCCCAGGCAAGCCCCCGGGCCCGGAGCCTCATCACCCATTTCCTGGAAACCATGCCCGGGGCAAGGAGCGTCAACCTGGGCCGGGTGGTGCACTCCCAGTCCCGGCGCGACACATCGGGCGAGGAGCGGGAGGTGCTGGTGGCGGCGGTGGAGCCGGCGTCCGGCCCGCCGGAGGTGTTCATCCTCCGGGAGGCCAAGTGGAACGTGGAGCACAGGATGAAGCTGGGCTTTCCCGTGGAGGCCGCGGTGGAGGCGACCAGCAGGTACCGCGACTACATCGCCGACCGGCTCGCCGCCATGGCGGCCCTGGGCGCCCCCATCCCGGAATTTTCCCGCATCGAATTCATGGAACCCGGTCCCTGTGGCCGGCCGGTGCCGGTGTACTATTTCTCCCGGCCCTACGTGCCGGGCATGGCCACGGACAAAATAGCCCCGGCCCTGTACCGGCTGCCCGGCTTCACGCCGGCGCTGGCGCGGCTTCTGGGGGTTTCCGCGGCCCTTTCCATGGCCCTTGGCCGGGCGGACCCCCGCACGGGAAGCCTGTTTTTCGACGACGGCGACGAGGTGGTGGCCCGGGATGAAAGGGGCCTGCCAAGGACGCTCCTTTTGGCGGACACCACGGGCTCGTTTTACGACGTGGCCACTCCCCTGGCGGACCTTCTGCCTCAGGTGGCCCGACGCATGGCCCGGCACCTGGCCGAGGCCGCGGAGCACGGCGCCCCAACCAGGGAAATCGTGGAGGCGGCCGCCGCGTTCGGGGAAGGACTGGCCGGAGAGATCCGCCGCTTGAAGGCGCTGGTGGAAAACGACGGCCCGGGGCTTACGAACCTGTTCGCCGGCCGCACCCCGGAGCCCGGCGGCATCCGCCGCCGGTGGGAGGCGGTGCTTTTTCGCATAAGGCAGGCAAACCCCGAAGAACTGGGCCGCTTGGCGCGGGAAACCACCCTCGGCGAACCGGGCCTCTCCGCGGAAAACCGGGAGCCCGTCTCCCAGGAGGGCATGGGATAGGGGAAGCCATGGAGAACTGGGAACGCATTCTGGAATTTCTGTTCGAGGAGGGCGTGTTTTTCGGCATCGTGGGCGTGGTCATGGTGCTTTCCGCGAGGAAGCGGTTCGCGGCCATCAAAAGGCACATGGCGGCCCGGGGGCAAAACCCCCGAAAGCCGCCCCCCTGCCCGGTTATGGCAAGCCCTCCGCGCCGGGCGACAAAAGGCTGCCCGTGCCCCCGCCCGGTTATTGTTTTATCCAAAGAAAACAGGCTGACTGGAAGGGATGAGATGCAAGGCGCGCGGGCATTTCCGGCCGCAGGCGCACCTTTGGCGCGTCGAGGTCGGAAAGCGGAGCGCAACGCCGCAGACCGCCCTTCCAGCCGGCCTGTTATGCTTCCTTGACCTCGATCTTCCTGGGCTGGGCCTTGGCCACCTTGGGCAGGGTCAGGCGCATGACGCCGTTTTTCAACGTGGCCGTAATCTTGTCCCGGTCGATGACGTCGCTTACGGTGAACTGGCGGGTGTAGCGGCCGCCGGCGGCGAACTCGCGCAACAGCTCGGTTTCGCCCTCGCCCTTGGGGGCCTCGGCCTCGCCGTCGATGGTGAGGATGTCCTTGTTCAAGTCCACGGTGAGCTTCCCCGCGGTGACGCCGGGCATGTCCGCCACCAACACGATCTCGTTGTCCTTCTCGTAGATGTCCACTTCCGGGGTGAACACCGGGCCCGGGCGGGTGGTTTCCGCGGCCTTGGCCATCTCCCGTTTTTCACGCGGGGTGATGCGTGTCTCTTCCGCCATGGTGCATCCCTCCTTCCCGAACCTGTCTTAAGACTTGACCTTGATCTGCCGGGGCTTGGCATGGGCGGCCTTGGGCAGGGTCACGGTGAGGATGCCGTTTTTCATCCGGGCGTCCACCTTGTCCGCGTCCACTTCCGCGGGCAGGGTGATGGTGCGGTCAAAGGTGCCGGACCTGCGCTCCCTGCGATGGTAGGAAGCCTCGGGGTCGGTTTCCGCCTTGCGCTGGCCGGAGATGGACAGCGCCCGGCCCGTGACTTTGATGTCCAGGTCCGATCCCGTCATGCCGGGAAGCTCGGCGCGGACATAGTAGTTGTCCGCGTCCTCGGTGATGTTGAACAAGGGGTAGACGCCGGCGGCGCCCGCCGCGGGCCAGATTGTCTCGCTCAAGGCGTCCAGCCGGCGGCGAAGGCGGTCCAGCTCGTCGAACTCCCGCCAACCCGCCAGGGGCCATCCAAAGAAAGGTCTTCCCATCAACATGGCACGCCCTCCTTTCCTCCTTGTGGCGGAAGACCCGCCTTGTCCTATGGATTGCGTCCGCCGCCGGTATCCCGGCGGATGTTCCTGTTGGAAAAGAGGCACAACATCATCTTTTTGGCTGAAAAATAAGAGGCTTTCTTTCCAAGTCAAGGCATGGAGGGGGGAGCGGTTTTACGGCTTCTGGAAGAACCCAGGCAGACAAGCGGGGTGCCGGGGTCATGCACGAAGCTTCCTTTTCGTCCTGGCAAAGCCGGCAAAATGTTTCAGGAACGATCCGGGTTTGCGTAGCAGTAGATGCAGCGGTGGCGGCAGGGCTGGTTGCGGTAGGAGCCCACGTCCCGGCTCTCGTGACAACCGCAGCCGGCGGAGGTTCGCTGGCCGCGGTCCTGTTGGAAGGACAGGCCCTCGGGGCCGTACAGCCGTGCCAGGAGGTGATGGTCCACGCAGGCGTGGGGGCGCACGCCCAGAGACTCCAGGCTTTGAGCGAGCCGCCTTTCGCAGCACAGGTACAGGTCTATCCCCAAGGGGTCCAGCACGGCCTTCATGCCCCGCAGGATCTCCTCTCGCTGCGCCTGCTCCGGGCAGGCGAATTCCATGTCCGGACGTTTGGCCATGCGGCGGGCGATCTTGTTGTAGGGGTCCATGAACGAGGTCACGCACCGGGTTATGCCCGCCCCGGCCGCGGCCCGTGCGATGGCGGAAAAGTCCTCCAGGTTGTCGTGGAGCACGCCTTTTTTGGTATAGAAGCAGATGGGGTCGAACCGCCAGGCCACGGCCGCCGGCGAGTATGCGTCCGAAAGGCGCGCAAGCTGGTCCAGGCGCTCGGCCAGCGGCGGCACCCGGGGCTCCAGGTCCGGGCAGGGGGAGTTTATGGTGAAGTGGAAAAAGGCGCGAAACCCCATGTCCCGGATTCTCCGGGCCGCGCCGGATGACAGCATGGGCCCGTAGTTCTTGGACCAGAACACGATACTGTGGACATCTTCCGGCCGTGCGCTTATGTTGGTGACGACGCGGTTGAAGGGGTTCTCCACCGCGAAGAAGCCCTTTTCCAGGCGGCCGAGAAACCAGTCCAGGTAAAAGGCCGGGACGTCCGTACGCCGGGACGCGGACAGAACGATTTTTTGCTGTTCCTCCATGAAACCCTCTCACGAGCGCTCAAGATAGCACCATGCAAAGACAAGGCAAGCCCCGCAGGGAAACGGTCAGAAACCTTCTTTCCTCCACCGCGCCCGTCGAGCGCGCCACGGTGCGCGGCTGGGTGCGCACGGTGCGCGGCCACAAGGATTTCGCCTTCGTGGAGATAAACGACGGGTCTTCCTTGGCCGGGCTCCAGGTGGTGGCGGACGCGGGCACCGAGGCCTTCGCCGCGGCGAAGGAGCTTTCCACAGGCTGTGCGGTGGAGATCTCCGGCCCCCTGGTGGAATCCCCCGGCCCGGGCCAGGACTGGGAGATGAAGGCTGAAGAGGTGAAGGTGGTGGGGACCTGCCCGGAGACCTACCCCCTGCAGAAGAAGCGGCATTCCGACGAGTACCTTCGGTCCGTGGCGCATCTTCGGCCCCGGACCAACAAGTACGGCGCCGTGTTCCGCATCCGGTCGTCGCTCGCCCTGGCCATCCACGAGTTCTTTGCGGAGCGGGGGTTTCTGTGGATCCACACGCCCATCCTCACCCCCTCGGACTGCGAGGGGGCGGGCGAGCTTTTCTGTACCGGCCCCCGGGGCGGCAAGGAAGGCGAAGAGTTTTTCGGCCGGCCGGCCTACCTCACCGTGTCCGGCCAGCTGGCCCTGGAGATGTTCGCCCTTTCGCTGGGCGACGTGTACGCCTTCGGCCCGGCGTTCCGCGCCGAGGAGTCCCATACCCGCCGCCACGCGGCCGAGTTCTGGATGGTGGAGCCGGAGATGGCCTTCTGCGACCTGGTGGAGAACATGGACCTGGCCGAACGGTTCGTGAAGGCCTTGGTGCGGGTGGCCATGGAAGCCAACTCCGACGACCTGTCCCTGTTCTCCCGGTTCGTGGACAAGACCCTGCCCCGAACCCTGCGCACGGTGGCGGAACAACCCTTTGCCCGCGTGTCCTACACCGAGGCGGTGGACATCCTGTCTTCCGCCAAAAAAAAATTCGACTATCCCGTGGAATGGGGCCTGGACCTCAAGACCGAGCATGAGCGGTTCTTGTGCGAACAGCACTTCAAAAAGCCGGTCATCGTCCACGACTTTCCCTTGTCCATCAAGCCCTTTTACATGCGGGTGAACGACGACGGGAAGACCGCGGCGGCCATGGACGTGCTGGTTCCCGGCGTAGGGGAGATCATCGGCGGCAGCCAGCGGGAGGAGCGCTACGACGTGCTGGTCTCCCGCATGGACGAGCTTTCCATCCCCCGGGAGGACTACTGGTGGTACCTGGACTCCCGGACCTACGGATCCGTGCCCCACGCGGGGTTCGGCCTGGGGTTCGAGCGGCTGCTCATGCTGGTCACCGGCGTGTCCAATATCCGCGACGTGATTCCCTTCCCCCGCACCCCGGGGAACATCGAGTTCTAGCCCGGATTATGTAAGGAAGGAGGAGGGAAGCTGTACTTTTGTACCGCGACCGCCTCCTGACGCAGCTATCGCGTGAATCGGGCTCGCCGGAAGGGTGAAAAATTTCGCCGATGGCAGCATTCCTTCAAAAAAGCGAAACGTATTTCCCATGTTTTTTGTTCGAAGCCCGGCCCCGGCCCGGCGTTCGCGGCCATGACGCGGACACGCGGGAATGATCGCGAAAATCCGGGGCCGCCGGCCCCGGGAGACGACCAGGGGCGGCGCTACTCCAGCCGGAAGGCCAGGGGAACCCGCACCCGGACGGTCACGGGCTCGCCCTTCACCCTGCCCGGCGCAAACCGCCAGGAGCGCACCGCGTCGATGGCCGCCTCCTCGAAATAGCCCTCCGGGTCCGCGGAAACCACCTCCGGGTCCCTCACCGTTCCCTCTTCCGTGACCACGAAGGAGACCACCACCCGGCCCTCCACGTTCCTGCGCCGCGCCCGGGGGGGATACTCCGGCGGCCGCCGGGATACGGGCGCAAGGGGTGCGTCCAGGTCGGCGGGGTCGTACAACCGGTCCAGGGGCGGCAGGGGAATGTCGGAAAGCGCCGGCGGCGGCGGGGAAAAGGAAGGCGGCATGGGCGGATCCGCGGAAATCTCCGGCAAAAGGTCCTTCGCGGAAATCCCGGGCGCGGCCGCCTCCAGCAGGGGCGGGGGCACATCCGGCGCCGGGACCGTCTTTCGAGGGGTCATTTCCGGCGGGGGGGGTTCGGGCGGCTGTCGCGTTTCCGGCCTTGGCAGCCGCACCCGCACCGGGCCGGTCACGGGAAGGGGGTTTGCGGCCCGTTTTTCCGGCTTGCTTTCCATAAGCGCCGGCATGACCCCGAAAAGGGCCAGGTTCAGGGCCAGGGACCCGGCTATGGCCGCGGTCCAGGCCAGGACCTTCCGTTTTCCGGGGGAAAGGGAGAACAAGGGAGGAGACTTTCCGGCAGGCGCGGTCAAGGCTTCACTCGGGCAGGGAGGCGGCCAGGGCCACGTCCTCGGCCCCGGCGCGGCGGCAGGCGTCCATGACCCGCACGGCCAGGCCGGTGCGCGAGTTTTCGTCCGCCACCACCATGACCCCGGCCTTGGGGTTTTCCGCCAGGGCGCGCTCCACCCGGGCCTGTACCACCTCCAGGGGCACGGCCTCGTTCTCCATGAAGATCTCGCCGGAGGAGGTCACCGCCACCAGCACGCCCGTGGCCGGGCCGGAGGCCGCCGTGGCCGCCACCGGGCGGTTCACCTCCACGCCGGTCTCCTTCACGAAGCTGGTGGTGACCAGGAAAAAGATCAGGAGGATGAAGATCATGTCGATCAGCGGCGCGATGTCCAGTTGCAGCGCCTGCCGCCCGGTCCGCCTGGCCGCGGTGATGTTGAGCATGGCCAAAACCCCTTTTTGGATCGGGTAGGTTCAGGGAAAGGTCATTGTACCCCTTTCTCCATTCTTTTCAACCCCTTGCGCAACGCGTCCGGCACGCCCCCGCCCCGCGAACTTTTACAGGGGTGCGAAAATCCTCTATCCCGGATTATTCACGAGTTCGATTCGCGCGAGAGTAAGGAAGGAGGAGGGAAGCTGTACTTTTGTACCGCGACCCCCTCCTGACGCAGCTATCGCGTGAATCGGGCTCGCCGGA
>JAFDHW010000057.1 GCA_019308705.1 Deltaproteobacteria bacterium | reverse complement strand
CAGGGTGTCGGCTAAGGCCGAAGCCTTGGCGGCGGTCATGGAGGATACGCTGTCTGCGGCGGGCATGTTTTCGCGGATGTACTCCACGGCCAGGTACTGCCTGGCCGCTTCCTTTCCCGTGTTGTCCAAGGAGTGCATGAAGAAAAACCGGCTTCCCACGGCCAGGGCCAGTATCACCACCACCCCGGCAACGGCCTGCCAGCCGGAAAGCGTAAAGCTTCCCACCTCGACCTGCTTTTCGTTCATGGCTTCCTCCTGCCGTTCCCTTGCGCGGGAGACTCATCCCCGGACTAATAAGCCGGCCGGGCGGCGGCAACACTCCCATCCGGCGCGTTGGCTCAGCGCGTAAGAAGGCTTCTTAAGGCGGACGCCGCGCACAGGGCGTCTATGCCGCTAACGGCGTCCGCAGGGGCGAAACAGCCCGTGGACAGATCCCTGGCCTGGAGCAGCCCCCGGGTGGTGCACACCATCACCGCGTTGAAACAGGGGGAATCCTTTTTCACGTCCGGAAAGGGGGAGCTGACACCGGAAAATTCCGTGGCCAGGACGGGGCGCGAGGAGGCCCGGATGAGAAAATCCTGGACAGCCGTGGCGAACTGGCAGCGGGTAACGGGTTCGTCCGGGCCGAAGGAGCCGTCCGGGTAAAGGGACAGGCCGTCGATGCCCAGGCGGACCGCGGCCATGATCTCCGGCGCCAGGGGGTGGCCCGTTATGTCCGTGGGCAGGCGGGGGTCTCTTTCCGTGCCGCCCAGAAGCGCCTCGGCGTCGGTTTCCGCCACCAGCAGGGCCGCGGCCTGGGCCCGGGTGATGCGGTCGGCCAGGGCGATTCTTTTGCCCACCTCCGAGCGGGGCTTTGCCCGGCGGATCTTTTGCACCTCCGCGTATTCCTTGTCCGCCCGGGCGGCGTAGTCGCCGTTTTTCTGGATCACCGCGGCGAACAGGCGGCCCGCTTCCACGAACTTCAACCCCTGTTTGTAGGCCAGGCCCATGTAGAAGAAGGGGGCGTCGTCGTCCGGATCCATGCCCCGGGCGCGGTCAAAGGCGTACTTGGCCTGCTCCAGCCAGTTGGCCGACCAGGCGTCCCCGCCCATGGTGAGCGCGCGGATGCGCGCCGTGTACACCTCGACCACGTGGCCGTCGATCCAGGCGTAGCGCATGGCCTGGTCCAGGTGTTCCATGGCCTGGTCCATGCGGCCGAGGCCCGCCTCGGCCAGGGCGATGCCCATCCAGGAGAGGCTGTTTTCCTGGAGATCCTTGGCGCGGGTGAATTCCCGCAAGGCGTCGGCGTACTTCTCCAACTCCAGAAATTTGCGCCCGATTTTCCGGTGGTGCTGGGGGGTGTCCAGGCCCACGGGCCCCTGGCGCACCGGGGCGCAGGCCCCGGCGGCCGCCAGCAGGACCGCCGCCAGGATCAAAAGAACCGGCCTCATCCGTCCTCCCAGGGGTCTTGGGTGGCGGGGTCCAGGAGCACCACGACCCCGCACCGGCGTAAAAAGGAGAGGTTTTCCGAAGCCCCCCTGAGCCGGGCGGCGTCCGCATTGGAGATGACCAGGTCGCATCGCCCCTCGCCGCGCACGGAAAGGGCCTTCACCGTGAGGGGGTTTTCCCCCACCCGGGGATGGCTGGCGGCGCGGTCCGGGTCCCGCGTGTAGCCGCACATGCCGGAGACTGCGTACTCCCGGCTCACCCAGGCCGGGCCGTAGACCTCCCGGCCGTCCTCGTCCAGGATGCGGGGGACCATGGCAGGGGCCGCGGCAAGCCCCCGGGCGTCCACCAGAAGCCCTGTCTTGGGCGGCTCGGGCTCCTCCCCGGCCGGGGTCACGGCCTTTGCCTCGGCCCGGGCCGGCCGCTGGGCCTGCACCTGGCGCACCTGGGGCACCTGCACGATGGTGGGGGGCAGGACCACCTGGGCCAGCCCCCCGTACAGGGGAATGCCCATACGCACCAGCACCGTGCCGTCGGAAAGGTATTCCCGGTTGCACATCCTGGCCGTTTCCACCATTTCCTTGATCTGCGCAAGCGCTCCCGGGTCTTTTGCCACCGCGTCGCCGATGGTGGAATCCGCGGTCACCCGCACGTTCATGCACACGGAAAGGAGGTTTTCGAGGGCCTGTTCCCTGGCCCGGGCCAGGGGGCCGGAAAGGGCCCGGCCGCCGCCGTCGGGAGGTGCGCCCACGCCCCTGCCCACAACCATGGCCAGGCTGCGGGGAGGGTCCGAGGACCAGCGGATGTAGCCGAAGTCCCCCACCGCCTGGACCACGGGCGCGTGTCGGCCCGCGGCGGCCGGGGAAAGCGCGCAGGCCAGGCAGACGGCCGTTGCTGCGAAAAAAAGCAGGTGTCGCCGGTTGTTTCGCCTCATGCAATCTCCCCAGGGCCGAAAGATCCTGTCACCTCTTTATAGCACAGGAGGCGGCGTTTCCCCAGGGGCCGCCGGCCTACTTGCTGGTCATGGTGTAAGAGCCGTCCCAGTCCTCGGGCGGCGGGTTCTCGAGATACTCCCTGCACCGGGCGGCCATGGTCGCCGAAGGCCCGTCGTTGGGCTCGGTTTCCAGGATGGCCTCGAAGCGCTTGAGCGCCCCGGCGAAGTCCCGGTTCCGGTAGGCGGCCAGGGCCTTCTCGTAGTTTTCCGCCAGGGCCAGCAGGTTTCCGGGCACCTCGCCCGCCAGGTCCAGGATCTCCACCACGCGCACCGGCTCGTCCCGGCCCACCACGTTCACCGCGTCCAATTCCCGGCCGAACACCTGGTCCTTCGCCTGCTGGTAAGTGGCCATGCTCACCATGGTGTAGGTGCCGTAGGCCTTGTTCACGCCCTCCAGCCGGGCGGCGGTGTTCACCATGTCGCCCATCATGGTGTAGTCCATGCGGAGCGACGAGCCCATGTTGCCCACCACGGCAAAGCCCGTGTCCATGCCGATGCGCATGTGCAAAAGCGGCCGGCCTTCGGCGGCGAACTTGGCCCTTAAGTCCACCAGGCGCTTCTGCATCTGCACGCACGCCACGCAGGCCCGTGCCGCGTGGTCGGGCATCTCCACCGGCGCGCCGAAAAACGCGATGATGGCGTCGCCCTCGTACTTGTCCACCGTGCCCTCGTTCTGGAGGATGATGTCCGTCATCTCGGTCAAAAACTCGTTTAGAAGCTCGACCAGCTCCTCGGGGTCCAGTTTCTGGCTGATGGAGGTGAACCCCTGCACGTCGGAGAAAAACGCGGTGATGACCCGCTTTTCCCCGCCCAGGGCGAGCTTGTCCGGGCTCTTGAGGATCTGGTCCACCACGGAAGGGGCCAGGTAGGTGGAAAACGCGCCCCGCAAAAAGCGCTTTTCCCGTTCCTCGGTGAGGTACTTGTAGAGGGTGGTGGACACGTACATGACCAGAAGGGCCGCCAAGGGATAGACCAGGTTCACCACCGCCCCCTTGGCGAACAGGTATTGGCCCGCGCCCAGGTATCCGGCGAAAAGCCCCAGGGACATGAGGCCGCCGGTGTAGATGTTCAACCTGGGGAGCAGACCGCCCAGAATCGCGCTTACGGCGAAGATGGCGAAAAGGTCCAGGAGCCGCACCCAGTTGGGCTGCCGCAAAAATCTCCTGGAAAGGATGTTGTCCACCACGTTGGCGTGGATCTCCAGCCCGGGGTAGATTTCGGAAAAAGGGGTGACCCGCAGGTCGTAGATGCCCACGGCCGTGGCGCCCACCAGCACGATCTTGTCCTTCAGGGAAATCTCCGCCTTGCCCATGCCCTTGTCCACCAGAAGCTTGCGGCCCTCCAACAGGTCCGTGGCGGAAACATGGGGAAAGGTCTTGGGACCGCCCATATAGTTGATGAGCAGCCGGCCATGCTCGTCCACGGGGATGTCCCGGCTGCCCACGCGCACTTCGGACACGCCGAAGGCGTCCAGCACAAGATGGAGGTTCTCCCGGGCGTCCGGGTTCTGCCGGCGCAAGTAGGCCTGGAGGGTTTTCAGCGACAGGGGCGCATACATGCCGCCCTCGCAGGCGAGCACCATGGGCAGGCGGCGCACCGTGCCGTCGCGGTCCGGGACCATGTTGAAAAACCCGGCAAAGTCCGTGGCCTGGGCGATGGGCGTCACGTTGGATTCCGGCGCGAAGGCGGGAATGAGCCCCGCGTCGCGGGCGCCGGGGGACCGGCGCACCGTGTTGTACAGGGATGCCCTGGCGTTTTTTAAGTTTTCCTCCTTGGCCTTCTGGTGAAGCTCGCCCAAGCCCTCGGCGGAAAGCTGGAAAAAGTAGCCCAGCACCACCGGGCACTTGGAGTTCTTGATGGCCCCGGCCAAGGCCGCGTCGTGGTCCCCGGCCTTCTCCAGGGCGGCAAGCCCCCGTTCGATGCGGCGGCTGTTGACCCCCTCCCGGGCCAATAGCTTCCGCACTCTGGAAACCACCTTGCCGGCGGCGTTATCGTCGGGCTCCAGAAACCCCACGTCCAGGCCCACGCAGGCCGCGCCGGCGTCGGAAATGGCGGTGATCAGCTTCGCCATCTTGGACCGGGGCCACACCCACTTGCCCTGCTCGGCGATGCTCTTTTCGTCGATGACCACCAGGGCCACCTTGTCGAGCGGCGGCTGCTCCCCGCGGAACCGGAAACGGAGGTCCACGGTGCGGAACTCCATGAGGTCCAGAAACGGGACGCCGACCACGTAGGCCCCGCCCACCAAAAGGAGCACCAGGATGGTGATGGTCAGCGGCCGGATGGTGAAGAGGCCCTTTGCTTTTTCCAGCATGAAAGGTCTCCGGGGTGAAAAAACGCCGAAATTTCCGGGCCGCCCGGCGCATGCCGATTGACCGGGATGATGCTTTCCGATAAGGATTTATACCAAGAGCTTATCTCAGGATTCCTTGCAAATGGCAACCCCGCCACCCAACGGACGGTTTCTTCTATGACACCCGCCAGTGCTCCGGGAATCTTCCTCGGCCGCCTCGGGCGGTCCTTCATCGAGCGCACCGAAAGCCTGCTGGACCTCTGCGCCCTGACGGCCCGCATGGCCCGCATGGTGGCGGCGCCCCCGAGGGAGGGGCGGAAGCTCGCCAACCGCATCGCCGTGGAGCAGATCTACTTCACCGCCGTGCAGGGCCTGTGGGTGCTCATCCCCGTGGCCGTGGTGGTGGGCAGCCTCCTGGTGGCGCAGTTCTCCCGCATCGCCTCCCACATGGACCTGGGCAAGGTGGCGGTGCTCCTGCTGGTGCGGGAACTGGGCCCCGTGGTCACCGCGTTCATCGTGCTTTTGCGCTCGGGCATCGCCGTCACCGTGGAAGTCTCCTACATGCGGGTCCTAAACGAGATCGAGTCCATGGAGATGTCGGGCATCGACCCCTTGTACCTGGTGGGCTATCCGAGGGTGGTGGGCATCACCGTGGCCATGCTCTGCCTGTTCTTCTTGTTCGACCTTGCCGCGGTGTTCGGCGGCTACACCGCAACCTGGCTGGCCACGGACCTTTCCCTGGCCCACTTCCTGGCCCAGGTGGCCAAGGCCATCTCCGGCGCGGACATCGCCGTGGGGGCGTTAAAGGCGCTGTTTTTCGGGGTCATCATCTCCGTGGTGAGCCTGTACCGGGGGTTCACCGTGGCCCGCAGCATGACGGCGATTCCCCCCCAGAGTTCCCGCGCGGCCATAGAGGCCGTGCTCTACCTCCTGGCGGCCAATATCTTCATCTCCACCGTGTTCTACCTGTGACGGTTCCGGATCAGCCCATGCTCCTCCGAATGAAAGACTGCATGTACCGCTCCTCCCCCGAAGGGCGGACCTTCGAGGTTCCGGAGTTCACCCTGGAGAAGGGCGAGGGAGTGTTCGTGAGCGCGGACAGGGGCGAGGACGCCCGGTTGTTTCTACGGGCCCTGGCCAGCCTGGCCCCCCCCCTGTCGGGGATTTTCTCCTACCGGGGGCAATACCTGGAGGGCGCGGGCTACCGCGGGCTGTTGCCCTACAAGCGCAAGGTGGGATACATTGGCGCGGATTCGGTGCTTTTGTGCAACCGCTCCCTGGGCGAAAACCTCGTCTTTGCCCGCAAGTACTTCGAGGAGGACTCCGGACACCAGGATATCCTGTCCCTGTGCCGGTTCTTCGGCATCGAGGAGAAGCTCTGCCACCGGCCCGCGGCGGCCAACCCCGAGGACGTGCGGCTGGCGCTCATCGTCCGGGAGCTTTGCAAGAACCCGGAGATCCTCCTGGTGGAGCGGCCGGACCACGAGCTGGACGTCTGGCGGTACCACAAGTTCCTGGAGATCCTGAGAACGCGCAGAGAGCAACAGGGCACGGCGCTGGTCCTCTATTCCATGGACCAGACCGCCGGCACCCTGTGCAACCGGGCCGTGTCCATCGAAAACGGCCGCCTTTACGGCAGCAGCAAGGAGATTCCCGCAGGGCCCCGGCCCGGCGAAGGGGATGTCATCGCTTGGAACTAGAATTCAAAAGCCGGGAAAAGATCGTGGGCGCGTTCCTGGTCCTGGTGGTGCTCCTGGGCCTGGCCACGGTGGTTTCCATCGGCCGGGGCAAGGACTGGTTCAAGAGCTACGTGGATTTTTACGCCGTGTTCGAGGAGAGCTACAACCTCCAGGAGGGCGCGGACGTGAAGATCGCCAAGACCACCGTGGGCCGGGTGGAGAAGATCACCCTCACCGACCAGGGCGTGCGGGTGGATTTGGCCATCCAGGAGGAATACGCCTCCCGCATCCGGGGCGACACGACAGTCACGGTGGAAAGCCCCACCCTGATCGGCGACGAGTACCTGTCCATCAAGCCCGGCCGCCAGGACCTGCCCGTCAAGAAGGAAGGCGGCCGAATCCTGTCCATGGAAAAAAAGTCGTTTTCCGACATCCTGGAGGAGTTCCAGGTGGAGGAGACGGCCAAGAAGTTCGTGGCCGCGGTGCAGAAGCTTTCCGACACCGCCGACACCCTGAGCGACCCCAAGGGGCCGCTGTTGGCCACCCTGCACTCCGCCCGGCGCACCATGAGCCACGTGGAGGCCGTGGTGGCGGGGCTGGAACGCGGCGAGGGAACCGTGGGCGGCCTGCTTCGCTCCGACGAGCTTCTGGCCCGGGTGCAAGACAACATCGCCACCGTGGAGGAGATCCTGTCCACCCTGGAACAGACGGCCAGGACCGCCCCGGAAACCGCCGAACAGGTGCGGGAAAGCGCCCGGGGCATCCGGGAGATGGTGGACCGGCTGTCGGCGGCCTCCCGCGAGGTGGCGGCCTCGGTGGAGGTCATTGCCGCCAACGTGGAAAAGGGCTCCAGGGACGTGCCCGAGGTCACCCGGGGGATGCGCAAGGGCATCGAGGACTTCCGGCGGGGCATGGGCAAGATGGAGCAGGTGGCCGACGCCATCAAGAAGAACCCCCTGGTGAGAGGCGGCATTCCGCCGAAGCCCGAAGGCACCCCCACCGAAAGCGGAATGAGAGTCCGATGAGGACCCGGGAAGTCAAGATGCCCCGTCCGGCGGGGCTGGTTTTGGCCGCCGTCCTGCTCCTGGCGCTGCCCGGGTGCTTTGGCGGCGGGGCCAGGGAAGTTCCCGCCCATCTGGCCGGGGGCAACGCCGCGTCCGTCCAAGGCGAGAAGGAATACCGGAAGGGCTGCTGGCAAAAGGCGCTCAAGCACTTCACCCGGGCCTGGGAGCTGGAGGTCCTCGCCGCCGACACGGACAAGAAGGCCGTGGCCTTGAACAACATGGGCAACTGCCACCGCATGCTGGGGGACCCCCAGACCGCGGCGGCCTTTCTCGAAGAGGCGGCAAAGATGTTCTCCCGGGCAGGCGACGCCGCCGGCGAGATCCGGGCCAGAATCAACCTGGCTGCGGCCCTGGCCGACGCCGGCCGGGCGGATTCGGCCAAAAGGGAGCTTTCCCGGGCCCTGGCCCTGCCCGGAGGCGCGGACTACTGGCCCCTGTGGAACGTGCGGGGCATCATGGCCCTTGACGCCGGAGACCTGGAAGAAGCGGGAAAATGCCTGGACCGGGCGCTCGCTGCTCCCGGCGGCCCGGAGGGGGGGCGGGCGGCGGCCCACTATTCCATGGGCAGGCTCATGCTCGAAACCGGCAAGCTGGATGCCGCACAAGAGCACTTTTCCACCGCTTTTTCCGCGGACCGGCAGGATGGCTACTTCCCCGGCGTGGCCGACGACCTTTTGGGCCTGGGCAGGGTGGCCGAAGCCCTTGGAAACCTATCCGAAGCCGCCGGGTATTACGCGGACGCGGCCCAGGTGTACGGACTTTTGGGCATGGACGGCAAGGCGCAGGACGCCCTTTCGCGCCTGGAGGCGGCCGACGGCGGAGAAGGCGCTGTGGTGACCCGCCACTTCCTTGCCTGGTGGGGCGAGGGCTACACCCTGGAAGCGCCTTGCGAATGATTTCCCTGTTGCGGCGGGCCGCAAAGCCGCAACTACCTGCAAACAAAAAGTTTTCGGCTCTTCGGCGGCCGGTCGATGACCAAAAGGGAGGATGGGATGGAAAAACCCGTTGTCGGAGTTGGAAAGTACGAAAGGCCCGGAGAGTCCGTGGCCGGCGTGGTGGACCTCGCAGGGGGGCTCTCCCGGGTCTCCGCGCAGACAAGGGTCTTCATCAAGCCCAACATCGTGTTCTGGACCAAGGCCACGGCCTTTCCCAAGTGGGGGGTCATCACCACCTCCCGGGTGGTGCAGGACATGGTGAAGCTTTTGGCGGACCATGGGGTCACGGACATCACCATCGGCGAGGGCGTGGTGGCGGACCCCAAGGACAAGGAAACCCCGGCCCACGCCTTTTCCTCCCTGGGGTACGCCAAGCTCGCGGAACGCTACGGCGTGAAGGTGAAGAACGCCATGGAGGGGCCGTTTGCAAAGGCGGACATAGGCGGCGGCCGCACCCTGCGGTTTTTCAAGGACGTGCTGGAAGCCGACCTGGTGGTGGACCTGCCCGTGATGAAGACCCACAACCAGACCACGGTGTCATTGGGCATCAAGAACCTGAAGGGCACCATCGACATCCCCTCCCGGAAAAAATGCCACAGCGCGGACCCTGAAAAGGACCTGCACTGGTGGGTATCGCGCCTGGCCGACCCCATGAAGTCCATCCTCACCGTGATCGACGGCATCTACACCCTGGAACGGGGCCCGGCCTTCGACGGCCGCATCCACCGCTCCAACCTGCTGGTCGCCTCCTGGGATATCCTGGCCGCGGACATGGTCGGGGCGGCTCTCCTGGGTTACGAACCCGAACAGGTGCCCCACTTGACGCATTGCGCCAAGACGCACGGCCGGTCCCTGGACATCGCTTCCCTGGACGTGCGGGGGGAGGACATCGCCGCCGCGGCAACGCCGCACGAGTTCGACTTCCCCTACAAGAGCGACGAGACCGGCGAGATGCCCGTGCCGCTCGCCAAGCAGGGTATCCGGGGCCTTTTCTACCGCAAGTTCGACACCTCCATGTGCACCTACTGCTCCGCGTTGAACGGGCTCATCCTCACCGCCATCCGCGCCGCCTACAAGGGCACGCCCTTTGACCAGGTGGAGGTGCTGACCGGCAAGATGATGGAGCCCGCCCCGGGCATGAAGCACACCATCCTGGTGGGCAAGTGCATGTGGGAGAAGAACAAGAACCACCCGGCCATCGCAGACGCCCTGCCCATCAAGGGCTGCCCGCCGGCGCCGGACAAGATCGTGGAGGCGCTCAAGGCCGCGGGCATCGACGCGGACGAAAATCTCTTCGCCCACGTGGATCAACTGCCCGGGTTCTTCATGGCCCGGTACGCGGGCAAGCCGGAATACGACGAAAGCTTCTTCGCCGTGGAATGAACCGTGGCGAGCCGCCGGGTCATCTACACCATCGGTCACTCCGACCACCGGGCGGAGTGGTTTTTCGGGCTCCTGGAGATGCACGGGGTGGAGGCGGTGGCGGACGTGCGGTCGTATCCCGGCAGTCGCCGGGCGCCCTGGAGCGGCCAGGAAAAACCGGCTGCGGCCCGGGCGGACCGGGGCCTGGAGTACCTGTATCTGGGGGGCCGGCTGGGGGGTGTGCCCGCCGGGGAATCCCTCTACGACGAAGACGGCCGGGTGCTGTACGGGAAGCTTGCCCGAACCCCGGGTTTTCAACAGGCCCTTGACGAATTGGCCTGTGTGGCGGAAATGATGTCACGGC
>JAFDHW010000056.1 GCA_019308705.1 Deltaproteobacteria bacterium | reverse complement strand
GGGCACGAAAAAAGCTCCTCCACCCTGTCCGTTGGCCGCGGCCTGTCCGCCGGCGCCCATGGCGTATGCAGCATCCACCAAGATGAACCTCCTTTTTGCCGCCTATTGCTGTTGCGGCGCGTTTTTGGGGGCCGGCATGGGACTTGTCCAGCCGGCCGGCGGTTTCTCCCAGGTCATGGCGCAGGCGCCCGCAGGGCCGGTGATGACCAGGGAAACCCGTTCGATTCCCTCGTCGAGAAGGGGCTTTCCGGTTTCCGCGTCCTTGTGGGGGAACCGGAACACGTAAGCCTTTTTCCAGGGGGTCATGTAGGGATAAAAGTGGGCGGTCAGTTCCCTGTCCCGGAGAAGGGGCCGGATCTCCAGCGGCTGGACCCTGGTTCCGGCTCCGTTCTCCAGGTACACCTTCCACGTGGACCGGGGCCGTCCGAAATCGTTCTGCCGCTCCTGGGGCACGAAGGCTCCCACCGTGAAATCCAGGTACATCTCCCACGCCTTGGCCTGCTCTGCGGCCACCTTTTCGGCCTCCTCGGGCGGGAGCAGGTAGACCCGCGCATACTCCTTGGCGTATTGCATGCGGAAGGGCAGGGACTTTAGGGTCGCGGAAACCAACAGCTCGCTGTCCAGCCCGTTGTAGACGGAGGCGTTGCGGGTCCAGGCTTCCAGGGTCTGCCTGTAAGGCGGCTCAGGCGGCTCCTTGTCCGCCGGGGCGGTCTGCGGCGCACAGGCGCACAGGAAAAACCCGGCCAAAAGGAGTGGCATAAGCCTCGCCATCAGACCCTTTCCTTAATCGGCGAACACCCTTTCAAAGATGGTGTCCACGTGTTTCAAGTGATGCTTGAGGTCAAAAATGTCCTCGATTTGTTGCTCGGAAAGGTGGTTGCGGACCTCTTGGTCCGCCAGGAGCAGGCTTTTGAAATCCTCGCCCTTCCAGGCGGCCATGGCGTTCTTCTGCGCCATCGCGTAGGCATCCTCGCGGCTGACCCCCGCCTCGGCCAGGGCCAGGAGCACCTGCTGGGAGAAGATGAGTCCCCGGGTGAGTTCCAGGTTCTTCTTCATCCGCTCGGGGTAGACCACCAGGTTTTGGATCATGTTGGCCATGCGGTTTAGCATGTAATCCATCAGGATGGTGGAATCCGGACCGATGACCCGTTCCACCGAGGAGTGGGAGATGTCCCGCTCGTGCCACAGGGCCACGTTCTCCATGGAAGCCAGGGCGTTCGCCCGTACCACCCGCGCCAGGCCGCACAGGTTCTCCGACCCGATGGGGTTGCGCTTGTGGGGCATGGCCGAGGAGCCCTTCTGGCCCTTGGAAAAGTATTCCTCCGCCTCCAGCACCTCGGTGCGCTGCAAATGGCGGATTTCCGTGGCCAGCTTCTCCACGGACGAGGCCAGGATGGCCAGCGAGGTGAAAAACTCCGCGTGCCGGTCCCTTTGTACGATCTGGGTGGAGGCCGGGGCGGGGGAAAGCCCAAGTTTTTCGCACACGTAGGCTTCCACCTCGGGCGGGATGTTGGCAAAGGTGCCCACCGCGCCGGAGATCTTGCCCACGCTCACGGTCTCGATGGCCTGGGCCACCCGGCGGCGGTTCCTCTTCATTTCATCGTAGAACACCGCCAGCTTAAGTCCGAAGGTGATGGGTTCGGCGTGGATCCCGTGGGACCGGCCGATCATCACCGTGTACTTGTGCTCCACGGCCCGCGCCTTGATGGCCTCCATGAGCCGGTCTATGCCCGCCAGGATCTTTTCCCCGGCCTGCTTGAGCAGAAAGGCGAAGGCCGTGTCCAGCACGTCCGAGCTGGTCATGCCCAAATGGATGAACCGTGCGTCTTCGCCCACGTTCTCGGCTACGGATGTCAAAAAGGCGATGACGTCGTGCTTGGTCTCCTTTTCGATTTCCTCCACGCGCTCCACGGAAAAATCCGCCTTTTCCCGGATGTTTTTGGCCGCGGACTCGGGGACTTTGCCCAGCTTGGCCATGGCCTCCGAGGCCAGCACCTCCACGGAAAGCCACGTGCGGTACTTGTTTTCGTCCGTCCACAGGCTTCCCATTTCCTCGCGCGTGTAGCGTTTGATCATGATCGTTTAGTTCCCGGCCGGAATCCACAAGGTGTCGCCGTCGAACCGGACGTGCTCCACCTCGTCCGTGTCGATCTTGGAGAGCAGGGCGAACACGCGGTTCATGTTGTAGACCACCACCTTGCTGTTGGGCTGGATCAGGTTCAGGTCCTCGTCCAGGGCCTTGGTCTTCAGGTTATAGATGTGCACCATGTTCTCGGAAAACTTGAGGATTTTGCCGACCCCGGAGCTGTAGCCCTCGGGCATGGGCTCGTCCGCCATGGGGGATAAGGTCACGCCCCGGCTGGCGAAGTACTCCTGGAGCAGCCGGAAATGGATGTTCCAGATGTTGTCGCCCTCCCTGACCACGTGGAGGCCGAACTCGTCCGACGCCAGGGGCAGGTCCGGCGCGCCCTCCAGGGACTCTTCCAGGATCTCCATGTCCGCCAGACGGATTTTTTCCGTGATGTCCCGCATGGCCACCTGCTCGCCGCCCAGTACAAAGGCTTCGTCCTCGGAAATGACCATGTCCAGGCTCTGGTCGATCCCGTACCGTTCCTTGCGCTGGTCCATGAGGGCCGCGTCGCCGGGGTTTTCGTAGTCCACCACCTTGGCGGGCTTGGGCTCAGGCTTACGCCTGGCGGCCTTGGACGCGGGAGCGGGTTCGGGTGGCGGGGCCTGGTGGGGGCGTAGCAGCACGGCAACCAGCCCTCCGGCGGCGAGGACCAGCACCATGGCGACAGCGGCCCATAGGGGCAGCCGGCGTTTTTTGCGGGGAACCTCCTGGTCGGACATGTTCTGATCCTCGGGTGGCGGCGCTTCAACCCGGATTATTCACGAGCCCGAAGGGTGAAAAATTCCGCCAAAGTCAAACTCCTTTAAAACATCCGGCAATTAACCATAAATCTGTTCAACGAAATTTTTCATGAATAATTCGGGTTAACCCGGCCGTTGTACCAGATTCAGCGGGCGGATGTCCACCTGCCCGGAAACGGCGGCATCCGGGGGCCTCAGCCCGTTGCCTCCCGGCGTTTCTTTCTCTCCTCCATGCCCCGGAAGATGCGGCCGGAAACCTGCATCATCACTTGGAGGATGCCCAGGACGATGAAGATGCCCACGAACCGGATGATGAGCGTGGAAAGGGCATAGTTCCAGAAACCGGGGTCCCCGCGCTCCAGTTCGGCTTTTTCCGTGAGCACGGCTTCGGCTTGCTGGGCTTCTTCGTAAAGGAGGGATTGCCCGGGAACGTCTGCTCCCGGCGTTTCCTGTGCGAAAAGGGGCAGGGGGGCGAGAAGGATTCCCAGGAACAGGGCGGCCGGCAGAATGGCATAGAAGGGTTTTTGCATGGTCATTTCTCTTTTCCCATCATCCGAACATGGCGATGAACATACCGGCCGCGGCCGCGCTGCCGATGACCCCGGCCAGGTTGGGCCCGATGGCGTGCATGAGCAGGAAGTTGTGTTTGTCCTCCTGCTGGCCCGTAATCTGGGCCACCCGGGCGGCCATGGGCACGGCGGACACCCCGGCCGCACCGATGATGGGGTTCAACTTGTCCTTTAAGAAAAGATTCATGATGTGCACGGTCAAGACCCCGCCCATGGTGCAGATGGCGAAGTCGATAAGCCCGAACCCGAAGATGAGAAGGGGCTTGGCCGAAAGGAACTTCTCCGCGTGCATGGTGGCCCCTACGGACACGCCCAGGAAAATGGTCACGATGTTCATCAGGGATCCCTGGGCCGTGTCGGACAGCCTGTCCACCACCCCGGACTCCCGCATGAAGTTGCCCAGCATGAACATGCCCATGAGCGGCGTCACCGCGGGGATGAGAAGCGCAATGACCATGAACACGGACAGGGGAAAGACGGTCTTTTCCAGCTTGGACACGGGCCGCAGCTGCTGCATGCGGATGAGCCGCTGCTTCCTGGTGGTCATCAGGCGCACGATGGGCGGCTGGATCAGGGGCACCATGGCCATGTAGGAATAGGCGGCCAGGGCGTTCGCGCCCAGGAGGTTCGGGGCCAGCTTGGCGGTGAGGTAGATGGTGGTGGGGCCGTCCGCGCCGCCGATGATCCCCACGCTGGCGGCTTCGCGCAGGGTGAACCCGAAGAACAGCACGCCGATGAAGGTGACGAACACCCCCAACTGGGCCCCGGCTCCCACGATCATGGTCTTGGGGTTGGCGATGAGCGGCCCGAAGTCTGTCATGGCCCCCAGGCCCAGGAAGATGACGCAGGGAATAACCTCCCATTCCACGCCGTAGTGGTAAAAGATTTCAAAAAGGTGGCGCTGGCCCTCCTCGGTAAACCCCATGAGCGGCACCAGGGGGAAATTCACCGCCAGGATGCCGAACCCGATGGGCAGAAGGAGCAGGGGCTCGTATTTCTTGGCCACGGCCAGGTAGATGAAGAAAAATCCGATGGCCCACATGACCACCAGTTTGGGATGGAGGTGGAAAATCCCGGTCTGGGTGATCAGAATCTGCTTGACGATCTCGATGAAGCCTTCCCAGGTCATGGTCAGTCCCTTTTGGTTGCTCGGGTAAAGCAAAGCCGCCTTCTTATCAGGAAGAGCGGCTCACTGGGAGAAGCGCCCGATTTTTTTGATGCTTCGGGTATCCGGGACAGCCCCCAAAAATGCAGGCGGACGTTGAGCGCTGTCTAGTAGAAAAAAGCACTTTGCCCGTCAAGTCTTATTTTCCGTATGGATGCGGCTCTCCCCGGGCTTCAGCGCCGCGTCGCCCCGGATGACGATGGAAACGTCGCGCCGGGTTTCCAGGTCCGCCAGTTCCTTGCGCTTCTTGTTGGAGAGGTACTCGGCCACATTCACCGGGAGCACGCCCTCCACCACGGCCGCGTTCTGCTTCAGGGTTTCGATCCTCAACTTGCGGAGGAAGGAAAGACCCAGGGTTTCCACCGAGGGCACCATGCCCTTGCCGTGGCAGTGAGGGCACTCCACGTAAGAGCCGAACTCGATGGAGGGGTTGATGCGCTGGCGGCTCATCTCTAAAAGGCCGAACTGGGAGATCTTGCCCACCTTGACGCGGGCCTTGTCCTTTTTGGTGTGCTCGCGCATGGCCTTTTCCACGGCCGCGCGGTGCTTGGCGTCGCGCATGTCGATGAAATCCACCACGATGAGCCCGCCCAGGTCGCGCAGCCTCAGTTGCCTGGCCACCTCCTCGGCCGCCTCCAGGTTGGTCTGGTAGGCGGTTTTTTCCACGGAGGCTTCCTTGGTGGCCTTGCCCGAGTTCACGTCCACGGACACCAGGGCCTCGGTGGGGTTGATGACCACGGATCCGCCGCTTTTTAAGCCCACCCGGCTGTTGAAGATGGAGGAGATCTGCTCTTCCAGTTGGTACTTGGTGAAGATGGGCTTGGGGTCCTTGTAGATCTTCACGCTCTTGATGCGCCTTGGGCTGATGATGCCCATGAACTCCTTGATCTCCGCGTGCACGGTGGGGTCGTCCACCAGGATGGTGGAAACGTCCGTGGTGAAGTAGTCCCTGATGACGCGGATGGCCAGGGAGCGGTCCTTGTAGAGGAGCACCGGGGCTTTTTTCTCCAGGCCCCGCTTGCGGATGTCCTTCCACAGGCGCATGAGGTTCTGAAGGTCCTTGTTTAAGGCCGTCTTGGTGCAGCCTTCGGCCGCGGTGCGCAAAATCACCCCGAAATTTTCCGGCAGACTTGCCGAATCGATGAGCTTCTTTAACCGGTCACGCTCCTTTTCATCCTCGACCTGCCGGCTCACCCCCCGGTTCTTGCTCCCGGGCATGAGCACCAGAAACCGGCCCGGCAGGGAGATGTAGGTGGTAAGCATGGCGCCCTTTTTCATGACCGGGTCCTTGGTCACCTGCACCAAAAGCTCCTGGCCCGGCTTCAGCACCTCGGAAACCGACGTGCCGCCCGAGCTGGTTTCCAGGTAATAATCCGGGTGGATTTCCTGCTTTTGCAAAAACCCGTGGCGGTCCGCGCCGTAGTCCACGAAGGCCGCCTGCAGACTGGGCTCCACCCGGGCGATGACGCCCTTGTAAATGTTGCCGCGTGTTATCTCCCTGGCCGCGGTCTCGATGTGGAAACCCTCGAGCTTGTTCTGGTCCACGATGGCGATCCGGACTTCTTCCGGGTCCACCGCGTTGATCAGGATATTCTTGGCCATTGTTCAAAAGCTCCCTTATTTTTCGCTGGAGCTTAGTGTCCATCTTCGGCGAGGTCAAATCAAATTTTTGGGTTTTCCCTCGAAAGCCAGGGCCTTCGGAGGCCCTGGCATTCTTGCCATTTGCCGTACTTTGTGGCACAAGGGAACACTTTTCCAACGCAAGGAGGGCCGGGATGAACGAGCATTACGAACCCAAGGCCATCGAGGCGAGGTGGCAGAAATACTGGGAGGAAAACCGCCTGTTTACCGCCAGGGAAGACCCTTCCCGGGAAAAGTATTACCTGCTGGAAATGTTTCCCTATCCCTCGGGCAAGATCCACATGGGCCACGTGCGCAACTACACCATCGGCGACGTGGTGGCCCGGTACAAGACCATGCGCGGGTTCAACGTGCTCCACCCCATGGGATGGGATGCGTTCGGCATGCCCGCGGAAAACGCCGCCATCGCCAACAACAGCCACCCGGCTCGGTGGACCTATGACAACATTGATTATATGCGCGACCAGCTGAAAAGCATGGGCTTTTCCTACGACTGGGAACGCGAGCTGGCCACCTGCCGGCCCGAGTACTACCGCTGGGAGCAGTGGCTGTTTTTGAAGATGTACGAAAAGGGCATGGTGTACCGCAAGAAATCGGACGTGAACTGGTGCGACGCCTGCCAGACCGTGTTGGCCAACGAGCAGGTGGAAGCCGGCCTGTGCTGGCGCTGCGGTACCGAGGTGAGGCTGAAAAAATTAGAGCAGTGGTTCTTCCGCATCTCCGACTACGCGGACGACCTTCTCGAATACTCGGACAGGCTTTTGCCCGGGTGGCCGGAAAAGGTGGTCACCATGCAGAAGAACTGGATCGGAAAGAGCGTGGGCGCGCGCATCCTGTTCCCGGTGGAAAACAGAGACATCACCATAGAGGTCTTTACCACCCGGCAGGACACGGTCTACGGGGCCACCTTCATGGTGCTGGCCCCGGAGCACCCCCTGGTGCCCGAACTGGCGCGCGGCACGGGCAGGGAAGCCGAGGCGGCCCGGTTCGTGGAGCGCATGGCCAAACAGGACAAGGCCAGGCGCATGGCCGAGGATTTCGAGAAGGAAGGCTTGTTTCTGGGCGCGTATTGCACAAACCCCATGAGCGGCAGGCGCATGCCCGTGTACACGGCCAACTTCGCCCTCATGGAGTACGGCACCGGCGCGGTGATGTCCGTGCCCACCCACGACCAGCGTGACTTCGAGTTCGCCAAAAAGTACGGCCTGGACCTGGTGGTGGTCATTCAGCCGCCGGGCGAATCCCTGGACCCTGCGACCATGACCGAGGCCTACACCGACGACGGCGTGTTGGTGAACTCCGGGCCGTTTGACGGCATGGGCAACCGGGACGCCATGGAGGCCATCGCGGACAAGCTGGAAGCCGAGGGCTTAGGCGGCCGGTCGGTCCAGTACCGGCTGCGCGACTGGGGGATCTCCCGCCAGCGGTACTGGGGCACGCCCATCCCCATGGTCCACTGCCCGGACTGCGGCGTGGTGCCGGTCAGGGAAGAGGACCTGCCCGTGGTATTGCCCGAGGACGCGGATCTTCTTCCCGGCGGGAAATCCCCCCTGCCCGTGCTGGAAGACTGGCTGAAAGTCCCGTGCCCGTCCTGCGGGCGCGAAGACGCCCGGCGGGAAACCGACACCATGGACACCTTCGTGGAGTCCTCGTGGTATTTCGAGCGCTACTGCAGCCCCCGTTACGACCAGGGCATGTTCGACCAGAAGGCCGTGGACTACTGGATGCCCGTGGACCAGTACATCGGCGGAGTGGAGCACGCCATTTTGCACCTTTTGTATTCCCGCTACTTCACCCGGGTGCTTCACGACCTGGGCATGGTGAAGTTCAAGGAGCCTTTCACCCGGCTCCTCACCCAGGGCATGGTGTGCAAGGAGACGACGAAGTGTCCTGAGCACGGGTTCCTGTTTCCCGATGAGGTGCAGGTCAAGGGCGAGGACCGCGTCTGCGCCAGGTGCGGCGCGCCCGTGGTCGTGGGCCGCATGGAAAAGATGTCCAAGTCCAAGAAGAACGTGGTGGACCCGGGCAACCTGCTCAAGGAATACGGCGCGGACATCGTGCGCCTGTTCTGCTTGTTCGCCTCGCCGCCGGAGAGGGACCTGGAATGGTCCGAGGCGGGCGTGGAAGGCGCGGCACGGTTTCTGAACCGGGTGTGGCGCATGGTGGCCAAACACCGGGAGGACGTCTCCGGCGCCAAGCCTTATGACGGCCCGGCGGACGAGCTTTCCGGCGCGGCCCGGGATCTTTTCCGCAAGGTCCACGACACCATCCGCCGGGTGACCACGGACATCGAGGATCGGTTCCACTTCAACACCGCGGTGTCCGCGGTCATGGAACTGGTGAACGAGATCTACGGGTCCGGGGGCGTGGAAAACGAGGAGCACGGCCGCGAGGTCCTGGCCAAGGCTCTTCAGACCGTGGTGCTCCTGCTGGCGCCCATCGTGCCGCACCTTTCCGAGGAGCTGTGGGAGGTCCTGGGCAACGAGCCGTCCGTGGCCAAGGCCCCCTGGCCGCAATGGCGGGAGGACGCCCTGGCCACCTCCACCGTGCTGGTGGTGGTACAGGTGAACGGCAAGCTCCGCTCCCGCCTCAACGTGGCCGCGGACGCGGACCAGGAATCCGTCAAGCAGATGGCCCTGGCCGATCCCCAGGTGCGGAAGTTCGTGGGGGACAAGCCGGTGAAAAAGGTGATCTGCGTTCCCGGCAAGCTCGTGAACGTGGTTGTCTGATGGAAGGCGTCCGATTGCACGGGTTCCTCGCGGCCCTGCTGGCTCTTTGTCTGGCCGCGGGCTGCGGGTACCGCCTGGCGGACCGGGGCGGGCGGGGCGGGGAGTGGCCCGTGTTCGTGCGGGTGCTGGAAAACCGGACCGCGGAAACCGGGGTGGAGACCCTGATCACCAACCACCTGGTGCGCGAATTCACCGCGGACCCACGTTTTCGCGTCACCTCACAGGACCGGGCCCGGTACATGCTTTCCGGCGCGGTGGCCTCCCTCAGCCAGGGCAGCATCTCCCAGCAGGTCACGGGCCTGTACGCGGAAAGGCGGCTTTCCGCCGTGGTGACCCTGGATTTTTCCGGCATGGGAAAGACGGTGTGGGACCGGCGCACGTTCACGGAAACCGAGGCCTACCTCGTGGTGCCCGGCCAGGCCCGGGCCACCCTGAAAAACCGCCAGGCGGCGCTTGAGAAGGCGGCCGCCAGGCTGGCCAAAAAGGTGCGGTTTGAACTGGCTGCGGTGCTGAGCCCCTGGGGGATGGAGGAAAGGGAGAGCCAACAGGGCCCGGACAAAGAAAAGGGGCCGGAGGACAAGCCCCCGGCCCCTGCACCTGCGGAAGGAGAAAAGCCGCTCTAGGATTCCTTGCTGTTCACCATGCGGGCGAGCCTGGAGATCTTGCGGGCGGCGGTGTTTTTGTGGATCACGCCCTTGGCCGCGCTCTTGTGGATCACGCTCTTGGCCTCGTTCAGGGTCTTCTGGGCCGCCTCGGGGGTTCCCTGGGCCACGGCGTCGGTGACCTTCTTGATGACGTTCTTGATCCGGGTTTTCCTGGCCCGGTTCTGCTCCCGGCGCTTCTCGTTCTGACGCGCCCGCTTGATGGCTGATTTATGGGTCGCCAATGTCGCCTCCTGTGCGTTTTTCCGTGGTTTCACACGTTACTGCGTTTGGAAAAGAACTGTGTAAGCCATTGCCCAACCCTTGTCAAGCAGAACGTGGGCTGCCGCCCCGCGGGGAAATCGCCGGCCGGAAGTTGGCCGACCTGCCCAGATGGGCCAAAAACCGGCTTAACCCGGATTATTCATGAGCAATTTTGCCCGAGATCGAATTTTTCTTTAGTTTCAATCCGTTGGAGCTGTTTTTCGGGTCTTGCGCCAAAGACGGTCTGATTATTGGAGGA
>JAFDHW010000055.1 GCA_019308705.1 Deltaproteobacteria bacterium | reverse complement strand
GCCCCGATAACGCGGCCAGCGCGGAAATCGGGCGAGCCCGAAGGGTGAACAATTTTGCCCGAATGGCAGAATTCCTCCAATAATCAGACCGTCTTTGGCGCAAGACCCAAAAAAACAGCTCCAACGGATTGAAACTAACGACAAATTCGATCTCGGGCAAAATTGCTCATGAATAATCCGGGTTAGAGGCTTTTTCCCACCAGCGCGGCCAACTGGGCCAGGCGGGTGGCGTACCCGGTTTCGTTGTCGTACCAGGAGCACACCTTGACCAGGTCGCCGATGGTGTAGGTCATGCCTGCGTCTACGATGGAGGAAAGCGGGCAACCCGTGTAGTCCATGGAAACCAGGGGCTCGTCGGAAAAGCCCAGGATGCCCTTCAAGGGGCCTTCGGCGGCCTCCTTCAGGGCCGCGTTCACCTCGTCGGCGCTGGCGGGGGCCCTGGTGGTGTGCACCACCAGGTCCACCAGGGACACGTCCGGGGTGGGCACGCGGATGGCGAAGCCGTTGAGCTTTCCTTCCAGCTGGGGCAGCACCAGGGCCACGGCCTTGGCCGCGCCCGTGGTGGTGGGAATCATGGACAGGGCCGCGGCCCGGGCGCGCCGCAGGTCCTTGTGCGGGGCGTCCAGAAGCCGCTGGTCCGCGGTGTAGGCGTGGGTGGTGGTCATGAGCCCCTTTTCGATGCCAAAGGTGTCCATGATCACCTTGGCTACCGGCGCCAGGCAGTTGGTGGTGCAGGAGGCGTTGGAGATGATGTGGTGCTTTTCCGGGTCATAGTCTTCGTGGTTCACACCCAGGACCACGGTGAAGTCCGGGTTCTTGGCCGGCGCGGAGATGAGCACCTTTTTCGCGCCCGCGGAAAGGTGGCCCGCGGCCTTGTCCCGCTCGCGGAAAAGCCCGGTGGATTCCACGACTATGTCCACCCCCTGGCTTTTGTGGGGAAGGTCCGCGGGGTTTCTCTCCGAGGTCACGGGAATGGTCTTGCCGCCCACCTTGATGCCTCCTTCAACAGCCTCGGCGGGCTGGTCCGGCCGGCGGTGGACCGAGTCGTAGTTGTACAAATGCGCCAGCGTGGCGGGATCCATGAGGTCGTTGATGGACACCACCTCGAGGCCGTCCGTTTTCTGGGCCGCCCGGAAAAACAGCCGGCCGATCCTTCCAAACCCGTTGATCGCCACTTTCGTGCTCATTGGACCTCCCTGTTCAAAAGGCCCGGCGAACCGCCGCCGGGTCCAGCAAATTCCGGCCTTGCCGCCTCCGGCGCACGGGCTTGTGCAAAAAAGCCACGGCCTCCCGGCGGCAACCGGCAGGTTGTAGATGTCTTGCGGGCAAAGCGCCCGCGGCCGGGCTCCCTCCCGGCCCTTCTCCCCAAAAAACTCGGAATCCACGGAGCCTGGTTTTCGTGGCGGCGAATCCGTCAGATGCGCCTGAACATGATCACCGCGTCCTCACGGGTGTCATGGTAGTAGCTGCGCCTGGTGCCCACCCGATCGAACCCCTCGGCCCGGTACATGGCCTGGGCGGCGGTGTTGGACTCGCGCACCTCCAACCAGGCGGTGTCCGCCCCCTTGGCCGCCGCCTTGGCCAGGCTTTTCCTGGTCAACAGCCGGCCCAGCCCCCGGCCGCGGAACCGGGGGGCCACGGCCAGGCGCAAAAGGTGCATCTCGTTCATCAGAATCCGGGAAAAAGCAAAGGCCGCGGGTTCTTCTTTCCCCCGCTCCCTTGCCAGTCCCGCCAGGCAAACCGAGTCTTCGCGTTCCAGTTCCGAGGCGAACAGCGCCTTGTTCCACGGGCTTTTCATGGCGGCCTGTTCCAGCTCGACCACCCAGTCCAGGTCCCCGGGCTTCAGGGGACGCACGGAAAACCGCCCGTTCATCCGGCGGTCTTTTTGCCTTTGAGCATGCCGGAAGCCAGGCAGATGCTCTTCTTGCCGTATTCTTCCAGCTCCTGGGCCAGATCCTTCAGGTCCGGGTTCTTTCGCCGCCGCAGGTTGTCCGCCCGGATGAGCAGGGGCAGGTTGGCCCCGGAGATGACTTCCACCCTCCCCTCCTCCAGAAAGGAGTACGCCAGGTTGGAGGGGGTGCCGCCGAACATGTCCGTCAGGACCAGCACGCCCTGTTGGGCGCTGACTTCCTTGATGGCCGCGCCGATGTCCTTGCGCAGCTTGGAGGCGGATTCCTTAAGATCCACCGAAACGCTTTTCGCCTGCTCCACGGGCTGGCCCAGGACAAACCCCGCGGCGTCCAGGAGGGCTTGTCCCAGCTGGCTGTGGGTTACTACGACGATTCCGATCATAGGTTCTCTTCCGTACCCCGGTCCGCGTCCGCGGGGCGCAAGTCCCGGTGAATCAGGGTCGCTTCCCTGCCCTGCTCCTGGATGTGCCGGCTGACTTCCGCGGCGATGGTGACCGAGCGGTGACGGCCCCCGGTGCATCCAAAGGCCAGGGTCAGATAGGATTTGCGCTCCCTTTCGTACATGGGCAAAAGGTAATCCAAAAGCGCGTAAAACCGCTCGAGAAACTCCCTGCTTTCCTGCCTGGACAGCACGAATTCCCTGGCGGGCGCGTCCTCCCCGGAAAGTTCCTTCAACTCGGGCATAAAATAGGGATTGGGCAAAAACCGGACGTCCATGACAAGGTCCGCCTCCCTGGGAACCCCGTATTTGAACCCGAAACTGGTGACGTGGATCTTAAGCCGCGAGGCCGGGGCGTTCTTGCCCACCACGTCGATGATGTGGGCCTTCAGCTCATGGACGTTGGTGCGGGAAGTGTCGATGACCCGGTTGGCCGCCTGGCGCAGCACCTCCAGGCGCTCCCTTTCCCTGCGGATGCCCGCGGCCACGCCCTCCCCGCCGGACAAGGGATGCTGCCTGCGGGTTTCGGAATACCGCCGCAAGAGCTCCTCGTCGCCTGCCTCCAGGAAGATGATGAAGGGTTCGAAACCCTGGCGGGCCAGCTGGTCGAACACCGTCTTGTACGACTGGAGCAGGCCCTTTTCCCTCAGGTCCATGACAAAGGCCAGCTTGCTCACGCCGGCCACGGATTCGGTGGGCAACTCCAGAAACTTGGGCAAAAGCGCCACAGGCAGGTTGTCCACGCAATAATAGCCCGCGTCCTCCAGGGCTGCCAGGGCCGTGCTCTTGCCCGACCCGGAAAGCCCGGTGATGATGATGATTTCCAGGTTCTGGGCCGTCAAAAATCCTCGTCCACCTCGCCGATGATCTCCAGGACCTTCCGGGGATTCTCGGCGTTTAGCAGGCTTTCCCGGAAGAGGTCGTTCTTCAGCAGCCGGGATATGCGGGCCAGCATGGAAAGATGCAGGCCGGCGGAGTCTTCCGGGGTGACCAGGAGGAAAAACAGGTGCGCGGGCTTGCCGTCCATGGAATCGAAATCCACCCCCTGTCTGCTCACCCCGAAGCCCAGGAGCAGGTCCTCGATGCCCCGCATCTTTCCGTGAGGGATACCGATGCCCCCGCCGATGCCCGTGGAGCCCAGGCGTTCCCTTTCCAGGAGCACCTTCACCAGCTTTTCTTTGGGCACCTTGGCGATGTCGGCCACAGGCCCGGCCAGTTCCTCGATCACGCCCTTCTTGTCCCGCGCCTTCAGGTCGCAAAGCACGGCGGACGGGTCCAGTTTGTCAAGAATTCTCATCAGCAACGATCCGCGGTTTTTTTACGCGCAAAACAGCCTGTGCGCGGTTTGGGGGTCCATTCCTCTCCCCTGGGGAGAACGAAATCTCGTAACACGGCCCGGGCAAAAAGAAAACCCCCTCTCCCGCCAGGTATTCGATGTCCGGTACGCCGGGGAAGGCAAACGGTTACCCTGTAAACAACAAGGGGGAGTCCGTCCCCAAAGGGAAGACTCCCCCTCACCATGTCATGTCGGCGGTGCGCCGCCTCGCGCTCAGGCCGCGGGTTCGATGAGCCCCATGCTGCCGTCCTTTTTGCGGTAGAGCACGTTCACCCGATCGGTGCGGGAGTTCGTGAACACCATGAATTCGTCCTCCACCAGGTCCATCTGGAGGATGGCCTCGTCCACGTCCATGGGCTTGTATTCGATGGTTTCGATGGAAATGTGCCGCACGCCGTCCGCGCGGGGACCGGCGGACTCCCGGCTCCGCTCCTCCTGGCGCCTCTGGTTGCGCGCCTTGTGGGTCCTCTTGTTCCGCTTCTTTTCCTTGAGCTTCTTTACCTGCTTTTCCACCTTGTCCAGCACCCGGTCGATGGCCGAGTACATGTCCTGGTTCTCCTCCTTGGCGTTTACGCTTAATTTGTCGCCGGTCAGGGTGATCTCCGCCGAGTGCCTGAACTTCTCCACCGTAAGCACCACAGCGGCCTCGGCCATGCTGTCCAGGTACCGGTCAAACCGGTTTAACTTCTCCGACACGTAGGACTTCAAGGCATCCGAGGGGTCCAGGTTCTTGAAGGTGATCGATGTGTGCATGACGCCTCCCTGTATTAGGAAAAGAAGGACGGGCCGCCCAAGACCGCGCGGCCCAACGCGCGTCCCCGCCCGCGGCGGGGTGGGGAAAAAAACCTGTCTTCTTGGAAAAAAGGCAATAAAGAGGAACGGCTGCGCCCGGACGCATGGGCCATGGCGCTGGTGTGGTGCACAGTCCTGGCTGAAACCAGGTTTTCAGGCAAGTTGTTTCCGCTTTCCGGATGGCAGTATCCCGAGGGCTTCCCGATACTTGGCCACCGTCCTCCTGGCGATCCGGATATTTTCCGCCGCCAAAAGTTCCATGATCTTCTCATCGCTGTAAGGCCGGGACGGGTCCTCGTTTTTCACGATCCGGCTGATCTTTTCCTTCACGCTGGCGCTGGCGATGGCCTCGCCGTGCACCCGCTTGATGGAACTGTTGAAAAAGAACTTGAGCTCGAAAATGCCGTGCGGGGTGTGCACGTACTTGTTGGTGGTGACCCGGCTGATGGTGGCCTCGTGCATGCCGATGTCCTCGGCCACCTCCCTCAACACCATGGGCTTTAAGTGGGCGATGCCCTTGTCGAAAAAGGGCCTCTGAAACTTCAGGATGCTCTCCATCACCTTGTAGATGGTGCGCTGGCGCTGGTGGATGCTGCGGATGAGCCAGGCCGCGGACCGAAGCTTTCCCTTCACGTAGGCCTTGGCCTCGTCGCTCAATTCTCCGTCCTTGGAGAGCGCCTCCTGGTAGAAGCGCGAGACGTGCAGCTTGGGCATCCCGTCGTCGTTCAGCACGATCTCGTACTCGTCACCCACCTTGTACACGTAGATGTCCGGAGTGATGTACCGGGGTTCTTCCTCGGAGAACACGCGGCCGGGCTTGGGCTCCAAGGACAAAATGGCGGCCACGGCCTTCCGGACCTGGCCCTGGGGCGCCTTGGCGGCCTGGGCGATGGCCTTGTAGTTCCTGTTCTGCAGGTGGTTCATCCACCTGGTGATGATGTTCTTCACCAGGGGAGTGTCCGCGCCCAGCTGGCGGGCCTGGATGAGGAGGCACTCGGAGATGTTCCGGGCGCACACGCCGGGCGGGTCGAACTGCTGGAGTTCGCCCAGCACGGCCTCCACCTGCTCCGCCTCCACGGAAAGCAGATGGGCGACCTCCCCGGTGGTGGCCTTCAGGTACCCGTCGGCGTCCAGGTTGCAGATAACGGCGTGGGCGATCTTCTTGTCCGTTTCGTCGGAAAAGTGGAGCATGGCCTGCCACAACAGGTGGTCGGTCAAGGTCTCCTTGCGGGCCATGAAGGCTTCGTACCGGGGGGCGTCCTGCTCCTCGGTCTCCGCACGAATCTGCCCCGGGGAGTTGTACTCCGTGTTGTACTCGCCCACGAAGTTCTCCCAGTCCACGTTCTCCAAGCTGTCCTCGGAAACGGACACCTCCTGCTCGGCCGGGGTCTCGGCCCCCATGGGCGCTTCCGCCTCGCCGTCGCCGGGCTCCAGGTCCGCCTTGGGGCCGGCGAACTCCTCCCCTTCCTCCAGGGCGGCGTTTTCCTCCATCTCCTGGCGGATGACGTCCAGCAACTCAAGGTGGCTCAGTTGCAACAGCTTGATGGCCATCTGCAACTGGGGCGTCATGATGAGCTGCTGGCTTAAACGAAGCTGCTGGCGAAGCTCCAGACCCATGGCGTCCCGTTCCTGTTTCTCGAAATTTTATTATACACCCTTGTCCAGGGGAAGAAAACCGCAAGCACGCGTCCGGCCCCGGAAACGCAAACATCGCCCGCAGGCCTCCAGGTGCCGATCTATGGTTCTATCCGCCAAATGCAAGGGGGCGGACAGCAAGAACGGGGCCAAAAAAGAGGAAAAACTTATCGGCGGAAACCGAGAAGAACGGGGGAAAGGGGGGAGGGACCCGGGCGGTGTTATCCGGGGCCGAAGACCGCACGGGCGCTAGAAGCGGAAGTCCTCGCCCAGGTAGAATCGCCGGGCCACCGGGCTCTGGGAGATGTGGTCCGGGTTTCCGGATTCGATGACACGGCCCTCGTTCATGATGAAGGCGTGGTCGCACACGCCCAGGGTCTCCCGGACGTTGTGGTCGGAGATGAGCACCCCGATGTCCCGGCCCGCAAGCTGGCGGATGATGTTCTGGATCTCCACCACGGCCAGGGGGTCGATGCCCGCAAAGGGCTCGTCCAGCAGCATGAACTTGGGGCCCGAGGCCAGGGCCCGGGCGATCTCCAGCCGCCGGCGCTCCCCGCCGGAAAGGGACACCGCCGCCTGGTCCGCCAGCTTAAGGATGCCAAGCTCCTCCAATAGGTTGTCGGCCCGCCGCCTGCGCTCGGCGCGGGAAAGGCCGGAAAGCTCCAGGATGGCCAGCACGTTGTCCCGGGCGGTGAGCTTGCGGAACACGGAGCTTTCCTGGGGAAGGTAGCCCAGGCCCTTTCTGGCGCGCACGTGCATGGGCGCGGCGGTGATGTCCTCGCCGTCTAAAAGCACCCTGCCGCCGTCCGGGCGGATCATGCCCACGGCCATGTAAAAGGTGGTGGTCTTGCCCGCGCCGTTGGGGCCCAGAAGCCCCACCACCCGGCCGCTTTCCACGGACAGGGAAACCTGGTTCACCACCTTCTTCTTCCCGTAAGTCTTTTCCAGTTCATGGAGGTTCAACGTGGACATGGCGTTTCCTGCTAGGGGGCCTGTTCGGCGGATTCGGGGAAGAACCGGGCCTTGACCGGCGCGTCTTTCGCGCTTTCCACCACCACCCTGCCCTCGCCGGTGAGGGTGATCTTGGAGCCGGACACCCGGTTTTCGCCGGATTGCAGCACCGGGTGTCCGGAAAGGAGCAGGCTCCCGCTTTCCGCCTGGTACACGGCCTTCCGGGCCGTGGCCGTGACCCGGGGCGATGCGATGCGCACTTTTCCCTTGGCCACGACCCTGTCGATGGAGCGGGCCTCCTGGCCGTGCTCCCCGCCGCCGCCGGACTTGTACCAGATGCGCAGGGTTTCGCAGGTGACCTCCGTGTCCGCCTGCACCGCGCGCACCTGACCGGAGAACTCGGCCCAGTTTTCCTGGTTGTCCACGACCAACCGCTGGGAGGTGATGTTCACCGGCCCCTTCCGGGAATCGAACAGAACCGGGGCTTCCATCTGCTGGGCGGCGGCCGCCGCGGCAAGGAACAGAACAACGGCAGGGACAAGAAACGCCCGGTTATGGCGTCTGCACGTCATCGATCGCGGCCTCCACGTTGCCGGTCACTACCACGCGGCCGGCGTCCAGGTCGTACACAAACGCGTCCCCGGCCACCACAAGCCCGCCGCCGGAAAGCAGAAACCGCTGGTCGCCCCGGACGCGCTTTTGCCGGTCCTTGTAAGTGGCGCTTTCTGTTTCCAGGACATAGGACCCATACAAAAGCTTCACCCCGCCCCGCAGGCTCACGTCGTTGGTTTTGGTGTTGATGACCGCCGCCCCGGCGGAAAGGTCCAGGGGTTTGCCCTCCCCGGAGCCGGGGTAGAGCACGCCCTTGACCGCCTGTAGCCGGGCCCGGTTTTTGGCCTCGGCCAGCCACGCCTTGTCCGCGGAGAGCGTCCACTGGACCTTGCCGTCCTTGACCGCGGTCTGGCGGATGTCCGTCAGGCTCAAATCCCGGCCCGGGGGCAGGAAGTCGGGAGCGGGCAAGGGGTCGGCGTCCCCGCCGTGGCGGACCAGCCCGAAAAGAAGGGCCGACGCGGCCGCCAGGGCCACGGCAGCCAAAAAGAAAAACGCGGCTTTAGGCGCCCAGCTTGCCAACCACCTGCTCCCAAAGGCCCTGAGACTTCAACAGGGCCTCGCAGATTTCCCGCACCGCGCCCCTGCCGCCGGGCGAACGGGTTATGGCCGCGGCCCGGGCGATGACCTCCGGGTGGGCGTCGGCCACGGCCAGGGGAACCCCGCAGGTCTCAAGACCTCCCACGTCCAGAAGATCATCCGCCACGAACGCCGCCTGCCCCGGTTCCACACCCATGTCCCCGCACATGCGCTCCACGGCCTCGGCCTTGTTCCACACCCCCTCGGCCAGGTGGATGATGTTCAGGTTGTCGAGCCGGTGGCGAAGCGCCGCGCTGGCCCTGCCCGTGATCACGCCCACGGGGATTTTTGCCAGGTGCAGCAGGCGGATGCCCAGGCCGTCGCGCACGTAGAAGGATTTGATCTCCCGGCCCTCGGCGTCGTAGGTGATCTCGCCCGTGGTGAGCACGCCGTCCACGTCCAGGAGAAGGGCGCGCACCCGGGCCATGGTTTCCATTGCCTGGTCCACGAAAGGGGGGGATGGACGATTCACGGCGGGGTCCTAGTTGAACCTTGTGGCCGGGACCTTCAACTGCCCGGCCACGGCGGCCCGCACGGCGGCGAGGTTTTCCAGCACCCCGGGGAGGTCCGCCAGCACCAGGGAGTTGGGACCGTCGCACTCGGCCCGGTCCGGCTGGGGGTGCACTTCGAAGAACACGCCGTCGCACCCCGCGGCCACCGCGGCCCGGGCCAGCACTGGCGCCATTTCCCGGTCCCCGGACGAGCACCCGGACCCGCCGCCGGGAAGCTGCACCGAATGAGTGGCGTCGAACACCACCGGATGGCCCAGGTCCCGCAAAATGGCGATGGACCGCATGTCCACCACCAGGTTGTTGTACCCGAAAAAGCTGCCCCGCTCGGTGAACAATATCTGGCGGTTGCCCGTGGAGGCGATCTTTTCCGCGGCGTGGACCATGTCCCAGGGAGCCATGAACTGGCCCTTTTTCACGTTCACGGCAAGCCCCGTCTCTCCCGCGGCCACCAGAAGATCGGTCTGCCGGCACAAGAACGCGGGGATCTGGATCATGTCCAGGACCTCGGCCGCGGGCCCGGCCTGTTCCGGCAGGTGGATGTCCGAGGTCACGGAAAGCCCCGTGGCCTCCTTGACCTCGGCCAGGATGGACAGCCCCTTGTCCATGCCCGGGCCGCGGAAGCTCTTGGCGCTGGTGCGGTTGGCCTTGTCAAAGGAGGCCTTGAACACCACGTCCGCGCCCAAGGACGCCGCCGCCTCCTTGATCCGGGCGGCTATGTCCAGGGCCAGGGCCTTGTCCTCCAGCACGCACGGGCCGCAGATGAAAAAAAGGTTTTTGCGGGGAAACGCAAGCCGCAGGTTGCCTATGGTCAGCACCGGTTGTCTCCAGGGAATGCACAAGGAAAAACGCCGCCTTGGCGGCGTGAAGCCATGCCTGAAAAGCTACCCCGCCCCGCCCGGCATGTCAACACGCGCGCCTTGCCACAAGCGACTGCGACCTACTTGAGCCAGGAGAGCACGTCCTCCTTCTTGGGCACCTTGCCCGTGGCCTTCACCTCGCCGTCCACGATCACCGCGGGCGTGGCCAGCGGCCCGTGGCTGGCGATCTCCATCAGGTCCGTCACCTTCACCACCTCCGCGTCCGAGCCGCTCTCCGCAACCGCAGCCTTGACCACTTCCTCCGCCTTCTTGCATTTCGCACACCCCGGTCCCAAGATCTTGATCTCCATAAACGGCCCCTTTCACCCGGATTATTCATGAGCAATTTTGCCCGAGATCGAATTTTTCTTTATTTTCAATCCGTTGGAGCTGTTTTTCGGGTCTTGCTCCAAAGACAGTCTGATTATTTGAGGAATTCTGCCATTCGGGCAAAATTGTTCACCCTTCGGGCTCGCCCGATTTCCGCGCTGGCCGCGTTATCGGGGCTCGGCGTACCAAAGTA
>JAFDHW010000054.1 GCA_019308705.1 Deltaproteobacteria bacterium | reverse complement strand
CCTCCAATAATCAGACTGTCTTTGGCGCAAGACCCAAAAAACAGCTCCAACGGATTGAAACTAAAGAAAAATTCGATCTCGGGCAAAATTGCTCATGAATAATCCGGGTTAGGGCAAAATTTCATGAATAATCCGGGCTAACCATCCGCGGGCGGACAGGCGGCCGTTGACCGCCAGGACCCATTCCGGTAAAACCCGGCATGCCGCCCTATCCGGATTATCCCTTTTCCCTGCCCCTTTATCATTATATTATACTGTGTTTTACCCATATTGCGGTTCGCTGGTTCGAGGTATTTTTACTTAATAGCTGAAATCCAAGGACCTGGGAAAGCTCATGGAACGCAAATACGTGCTCGGCGTGGATGCAGGATCGGTGTCCGCGGCCTTTTGCCTGGTGGACTGCGCGGGAAGGGTTTGCCAATACTCCTGTGCGCCGCACCACGGCGACGCCGCCGGAACCCTGAAGAAACTTCTCTCTTCCCTGGACCCCAAAACCATCCGGGTGGTGGCGGCCACCTCCTCCACCCCGGCCGGAGTGCGGGCGGACCTCGTGGTGGACAACCAAGTGGCCGCCCTGCAGGCGGCCCGGCGGTTCCACCACCAGGTGGGCACGCTCCTGGTGGTGGGGGGCGAGCGGTTCTGCGCCATCCGGCTGTCGGAAAACGACGGCCCACCGGCGATTTCCTTCAACACCTCCTGCGCGGCGGGCACCGGCGGGTTTCTGGACCAGCAGGCCGAGCGCCTGGGGCTTTCCGGTCCTGGCGAGCTTGCGGAACTGGCCGCCGGAAACCAGGATGACATCCCCACCATCGCCACCCGGTGCGCGGTGTTCGCCAAGACGGACCTGGCCCACGCCCAGCAGCAGGGCGCCACCATCGCCCAGATCTGCGACGGCCTGTGCGCGGGCCTGGCCAGGAACATCGCGGACACCCTGTTCGCCAAGCGCCCTCCCCGGCCGCCCGTGATCTTTGCGGGAGGGGTGTCCCAAAACCCCGCCGTTGCCCGGCACCTGTCGCGCATCCTGGACGTGGAGATAAAGGCCGCGGGGGACCTGCCCTACCCCGCCGCCGGCGCGGCGCTGGTCGCCCTTGCCCAGGGGGCCCGGGGGCGCGCCGTCTCCTCCTGGGACCGCCTGTTCGCCAAAAAGAAAAACCGCCGGGCCTTTCACTTCCCGCCCCTTACGCTCGCCCAAAGCCGATACCCGGACTTCTCCGGGCATGAGTCCTACCTGTATGAGGCCGGGGAGAAGTTTCCCGGCGGGCCGGTGGAGGTGGACGTCTATGAAAAGCCCGCACCCGGCAAGACCCCGGTGTACGTGGGCGTGGACGTGGGCTCCACCAGCACCAAGGCCGTGGCCACGGACACGGGCGGAGAGCCCCTGGCCGGGTTCTACACCCGCACGGCGGGCGCGCCCCTCATGGCCGTGCGGCACCTGTTTCTGGCCCTTTCCGATTACCTTTCCCGCCACGGATCCTCCCCGGAGTTTTTGGGGGTCGGCACGACCGGCGCGGGGCGCAAGTTCGTGGGCGCGGTGTTGAACGCGGACATGGCCATAGACGAGATCACCACCCATGCCCGGGCCGCGGCCATGCTCATGCCCGAGGTGGACACCATCATCGAGATCGGCGGCCAAGATGCCAAGTTCACCACCCTGGCAAACGGCGGGGTCACCTTCTGCGCCATGAACTCCGTGTGCGCCGCGGGCACGGGCAGCTTTGTGGAGGAGCAGGCCAAGCGTCTTTCCGTGCCCCTGGAACGGGCCGCGGAGGTGGCCGAAGGCTGCCGCGCGCCCATGGCCAGCGACCGGTGCACCGTGTTCATGGAACGCGACATTTCCCACTGCATGCGCGAGGGCTACGCCACGGGCGAACTGTTGGCCGCCACCTTGCACTCGGTGTGCGAGAATTACCTATCCAAGGTAGCCGTGGAAAGCCGCGTCGGGAAAAACGTGTGCTTCCAAGGCGCTACGGGCAAGAACCGCGCCCTGGTGGCCGCCTTTGAGCAGCGCCTGAAGAGGCCCATCCACGTGTCTAGGTACTGCCACCTCACCGGCGCCCTGGGCGCATGCCTCCTGCTCAGGGACCAGGGCCTGAAGGCCTCGGGCTTCCGCGGGCTGGCCGCCCTGGAGCGGCCCATACCGCTTACCCACGAGACCTGTTCCCTTTGCGCCAACCATTGCCGCATCACCGTGGCGGACGTGGCCGGAGAGCGCGTGGCCTACGGGTTTTTGTGCGGCAGGGAGGACGGGGACGACAAGCCCTCCAAAAACAACCCCTCGGGCTTTGACCTGTACCAGGAACGCAAAAAGGTGTTTTCGCCCTCCCTCAAAAGCAGAAGCGGGCCGGTGTTCGGCATCCCCCGGGCGCTCCACCTGTACGAGGACGCGGAGTTCTGGCGCGTGTTCTTCGATTCCCTGGGGTTTTCCACGGTCCTGGGCAAAGACAAGATGGACCGGGCCGTTGCGGGCAGGCAGCGGGCCGGAGCGGATTTTTGCGCGCCCATGTGCGCCTTCACCGGCCAGGTGGCGGACCTGCTCCAAAAGGCGGATTACGTGTTCGCGCCCTTTTACCTGGAGCACAAAACCCGGGAAAAGGACACCCGCAGGCAATACTGCTACTACACCCACTTCGCCCCGACCCTCGCCGCGTCCCAGGACCCGGAAAGGGTGCTCACCCCCCTGGTGCGGTACAAGAACGGCGACTGGCAGGCCAATCTCGAGCTTTTCCGCATGTTCCGCGGCATCCTGGATTCCCCGCCGGGGTTTGGCGAGGTCGCCCGGGCGTGGGACGCGGCCCTGCAGTGGAAACAAGAGCAGGAAAACCAATGGCGGGAAACCTTTCTGCAAAGGTTTTCCACCGGCAAGCTGAACGTACTCCTGCTGGGCCGGCCCTACACCGTGCTTTCCAAAGGCATGGGGCAGAACATCGCGGGGCTTTTCGGGGCCTTGGGCGTGCGGGCTTTCTACCAGGACATGGTCCCCCGGCCGGAGCGTACAGAAGGGGAGATTTCCGCCATCCTGGGCGAATTGCACTGGCAGTACGCCTCCCGCATCCTGGAGGCCGCCCTGTACGCAGCGGAAACGCCGGACCTGTATCCCGTGCTGGTGACCTCGTTCAAGTGCTCGCCGGACAGCTTTGTGGCGGACTATTTCCGCGAACTCATGGAGGCCCACGGCAAGCCGTACCTGGTGCTCCAACTGGACGAGCACGGCTCCGGCGTGGGCTACGAAACCCGCATCGAGGCGGCCTGCAGGTCCTTTGAGAACCACCGGCAGCGGACAAAGCGCCACAAAAACCGCGCCCGCACCAACACCGGCGGTTCCCGCCGTCTTTTCTCCCTGGACGGCAGGACCCTGTTCCTGCCCTCCTGGGACCGGTCGTCCTTCCGGCTTCTGGCCGCGGCCCTCAGGCGCGAGGGCGTAGACGCACGCCTTCTGGACGAGAACCCGGACATCGTCTCCCGGGCCATGCGCCACAACACGGGCCAGTGCATCCCGATGAACATCATCGCCCAGCAGTACGCGGAAAGCATCCGCGCCCGGGACCTGGACCCGGCGCGATGCGCCCTGTGGATGACCCGCTCGCGCCTGGCCTGCAACCTCCCCATGTTCCCCCGCCACATCTCCCAGCTGCTTCCCTCCCTGGGAAAGGGCATGGACAAGGCCGGGGTGTACGTGGGGGACATCTCCTTCCTGGACGTGTCCTACACCATGCCCCTGCGGGTGTACCTGGCGTTTCTGTGCGGGGGAGCGGTAAGGAGCCTGGCCTGCCGCATCCGGCCCTACGAAACCGAGCCCGGCGCCGCGGACACCGCCATGGAGCAGTCGATTAAGGAGCTGGAGGAGGCATTCCTCGGCCACCGGGGGCTGCCGGCCGTCCTGGAAAGCACGGCGGCCCGGTTCGCGGCCATTCCCGTGGACGGGCCGCCCAGGCCCAAGGTGGCCATCTTCGGGGACCTGTACGTGCGGGACAACGAATTTTTGAACCAGGACCTGATAGGGGCCATCGAGGCCGCCGGGGGCGAGGCCGTGCCGCTTGCCTACAGCGACTACCTGAAAATGGCCTCCACCGCCTGCTTTTCCCGCTGGCTGCGGGAGGGCCAGTTCAAGACCGTGCTCTCCTACCGGGCCATCCTGGCCCTGGTCTCTTTGGCGGAGCATTTGTACGGCAGGCACTTCAAGGCCCTGGGCGCCAACCGCCTGGAAAGACCCGTGGCCCTGGACAAGGTGCTTTCCACCTACCGCATGCGCCGGGAGCACGCGGGCGAATCCCTGGAAAACCTCATCAAGGTGCACACCCTCGTCCAAAACGACCCGGGCATCCGGCTGTTCGTCCAGGCCTCCCCGGCGTTCTGCTGCCCGTCCCTGGTCACCGAGGCCATGGGCGCGGACATCCAAAAGCGCCTGGGCGTGCCCGTGGTCACCATCACCTACGACGGCACCAGGGCCCCAAAAAACGAAGCCATCGTCCCCTACCTGGAGTGCGCAACCCGCGGGGAGCCCGCCACCCGGGCCGCATAGCCCGGGTCATTCATGACGGATTTCGCGACTGAAAACAAAACGCGAAAACATGAATAATCCGGACAGGGGAATCACCCGCCCAGGCGGGATTCGGCAAAAAGGTAGTACACGGCGAGGCCCCTAAAAGGCGCGAGGGGTTCCAGGGCCTTTTTCACGTCCTCCGCGCCCATGCGCTTCCCGTCCCCCAGGTACCTGCCCACCACGTCCCGCACGCCCAGGTCGTCCACGGGCACGACGTCCGCCCGCCCAAGGCCCCGCACCAGGAGGTAGTCCGCGGACCACCGGCCGAACCCCCGCAACGATTCCACCTCCCGGCGCACCTCTCCGTCGTCCAGGTCCCGCAGCCCCTCCGGGTCAAAGGAGCCGTTCTCCACCTTTTGCGCCAGGTCCTGGATGTACTCCGCCTTTCTGCGGGACAGGCCGCAGGCCATGAGGTCTTCGATGGAGGCCCGGGCCAGTGCCCTTGGCGCGGGGAACACGGGAAGGTCTCCGGCGGCCTCCCCGAAGCGCTCCACCACCCGGCCGCGGATCTTCCTTGCCGCGGCCATGGAGATCTGCTGCTCGGTCACCGCCACCACCAGCATCTCGAACAGGGTCTGGGGCCGAAGAGGCTTTACGCCGTGATACTTTTTCACGATCTTCCCCAGGACCGGGTGGCCGGACACGGCCCGGTAGAAGGGTTTCAGGTCCAGGGAGGAAAACAGCATCCACTCCACGGCGGCCGCGGCCTCGTCCGGGTGTCGGGAATCCGTGGAAACCTCCACCATAGGCTGTCCGTGGGCTTTCTGGACCGCCCGCGCCATGGCGGCCTTGCCGCACACGCGCAACCCGGCGCGGAACACGGCGGGGTCTGCGCCGTCCTCGGCCGAAAAGGAGGACTGGAGCTTGAGGGAAAGGGCCAGGTCGTAGGGGCCTTCGAGACGTATGGTGCGCCTTTTCATACACGTGGGGATATCACCGGATGCAGGGAAAGAAAAGAGGCGGCGAAACGCGCCGCCAGGGGGGAGGGGTGCGGCGGCCTACTTGGTGGTGGTCACGAAATCCGGGTAGTGGTCCCTGGCGCAGTCCGGACACAGGCTGTGGGAGAACACGGCCTCGGTGTGGTCCTGGATGTAGGTTTCGATCGGGCTCCATCGGCCGGTTTCCTCGCGGATGCGCTTGCACCGGGCGCAGATGGGCAGAAACCCGGAAAGGATCTTGGCCAGCGCGTCGGCCAGCCTCCGTTCCAGGTCCTTTTGCTCGGTTTCCCAGGCCTTCAGGCGCCGATTTTCCGCTTCAAGCCGCCGCACACGCCGCAAAAGGTCCTGATAGCTGGGCTTGGCGTCTTGCGCGCGCTTCTGTTGGTAAAGGGCTTCCATGCGCATACCCATACGTCTCTCCGGGCGAAGGGCTCGAACCAGCCTCCCCCGCCGCGTGTTCGCCTGAAATGGCGGCCGCAGGTGAAAGGGTGAGGGTGTTTCCCAACCGTTCATTTAGCGCCGGCCTCCTAAAAAGCCCTCCCTTGCGGGAAGGCGGTCCGGCCGCGATGCGGGGTCGGCGTTTCCAAAAATGGGAAGCAGGGTTTGTGCCAATGTGCGACATAGAGCCGGAAAATCGTCCGCTTGGCGCCTTGGTATCAGGAAAAACCAGGTGTTTTTGCCGCTTCTTTCCTGGGTATCCCGGGACACCGCCAGAAAATTTTTGAGGCAAATTACCGCCCGGACCGGGGCATTGTTGGAAAAACGGCGCAGGCGGCCGGTCCCGGCGCGCGGCATGGCAAGGGCTTTCAGCGGCTCGTGAAATGGCTTGACAACCAAGCCCGCTTGCCAAAATCATAGGGTCTTTCGAGACAACCGGCGGGCCGCGCCCGCCCCCATTGGAGGTAAGCATGCTCGACCACCTGCTGACCGAGGACCAGAGAAAGATCCGCGACGAGGCCCGGGACTTGGTGAAATGGGTTCCCAGGCGGATGATCCTGGACATGGACGCGGACAAGATCAAGTTTCCCAAGGAGTTTCTGCGCGAGGCCGCCAAAAGGAACCTTTTGGGCAGCCGCTACCCCGCCAGGTGGGGCGGCCGGGATCTGGACTGGGTGGCCACCTGCGCCGTCATGGAAGAAGTGGGCACCCTGGGCTACATTTTTGCCTGCACCTTTGGCGTGGGCGCGGAGCTGGTGTGCGACGCCATCATCCTCCACGGCACGGACGAGCAGAAGGAAAAATACGTAAAGCCCCTTCTGGCCGGGGAGCTGTTCGCGGCCGAGTGCCTCACCGAGCCCCGGGGCGGCTCGGACTTTTTTGGCACCACCACCACGGCCGAGGACCGCGGCGACCACTTCGTGATCAATGGCCAGAAGCGGTTCATCGTGGGCGGCGAGGGGGCGGATTTCTTCCTGGTCTACGCCCGCACGGACCCGGATGCGCCGCCCAGGAAGGGGCTCTCCTGCTTCATCGTGGACCGCGGGCCGGGGGTGGAGACTTCCTATGCTTACAACCTCATGGGCTGCCGCGGCGGAGGCACCTCCCGGCTGGTGTTCAAGGACGTGAAGGTGCCCAAGGAAAACCTGGTGGGAAAACTAAACGGCGCCTACGCGGTGTTCAACACCATGATGATTCCCGAGCGGCTGGGCACCGCGGCCATGACCATCGGCGCGGCCCGGCCCGCCCTGGACGTGGCCACGGGCTACACCACCCGCAGGAAGGCCTTCGGCCTGCCCGTGAACTCCTTCCAGGGCGTTTCCTTCCAGGTGGCCGAGGCGGCCACGCTGTTGGACGCCTCCCGCGCCATGGTCTATTCCACGGCCAAGGCCGTGGACGCGGGCGTAGACGAGCGCACCATCCGCCGGCTGGTGTCCGAAACCAAGAAGTTCGCCACGGAAAGCTGCCAGAAGGTGGCCGGAAACGCCATGCAGGTCATGGGCGGTATCGGCTACACCACCATCTACCCGGTGGAGCGCATCGTGCGGGACCTGCGGCTGGCCAGCATCTGGACCGGCACCAACGAGATCATGTCCGCCATCGTGGCCCACGAGTGGTACCGGGACTACCAGGACCGCCGCGAGGCCGCCCAGGCCCGGAACTACGAACAGGACGCCGAGGGGGCCGATCACCCCGAAGAGAAGGTCTACGAATAGCGGGAAAACGGTTCCCATGGGCTTTTCCCGCCGCGGACCCTGGCGGGAATCCTTTTGGAAACTTCCAAGGAAACGAAGAGAGTCATGGCCCAGATGACGGCCGACGGCGCGGAAGTGCTGCCCCTGGAGGTATTCACCGAGCAGGCCTACCTCCAATATTCCATGTACGTGATCCTGGACCGGGCCTTGCCCCACGTGGCCGACGGGTTGAAACCCGTGCAGCGGCGCATCGTGTTCGCCATGAGCGAGTTGGGACTTTCCCACACCCAGAAGCACAAGAAATCCGCCCGCACCGTGGGCGACGTCATCGGCAAGTACCATCCCCACGGCGACCAGGCCTGCTACGAAGCCATGGTGCACATGGCCCAACCCTTCACCTGCCGCTACCCCCTGGTGGACGGCCAGGGCAACTGGGGCGTGCCCGACGACCCCAAGTCCTTTGCCGCCATGCGCTACACCGAGAGCCGCCTCACGCCCTACGCCAAGAGCCTGCTTATGGAGGTGGAGCAGGGCACCGTGGACTGGCGGCCCAACTTCGACGGAACCCTTCAGGAGCCGGCGCTCCTCCCGGCGCGGCTGCCCAACGTGCTGGCCAACGGCGCCACGGGCATCGCCGTGGGCATGGCCACGGACATCCCCCCCCACAACCTGAAGGAACTGGCCGAGGCCGCCGTGCTGCTTTTGGACAACCCCAAGGCCACGGTGCGGGACATCACCAAGGTCATGCCCGGCCCGGATTTCCCCACGGGCGCGGAGATCATCACCCCCAAGGAGGAGCTCGTCGGCATCTACGAGACCGGCCGGGGCGCGGTGCGCATGCGGGCGGTCTTCCACCGCGAAAACGGGGACATCGTGGTCACCGCCCTGCCCTTCCAGGTGTCCGGGGCCAAGGTGCTGGAGCAGATCGCGGCCCAGATGCAGGCCAAGAAGTTGCCCATGGTGGCGGATTTGCGGGACGAGTCCGACCACGAGGATCCCGTGCGCCTGGTCATCGTGCCCAAGAGCAATCGCGTGGACACCGACGCGCTGATGGCCCACCTGTTCGCCACCACGGACCTGGAGACAAGCTTCCGGGTGAACCTGAACGTCATCGGCACGGACGGCCGCCCGGGCGTGCGCAACGTCAAGGAGCTTCTGGAAGACTGGTTGTCGTTCCGCCGGGAGACGGTGAGAAGACGGCTTTCCCACCGGCTGGACAAGGTGAACGCCCGGCTCCATGAACTGGACGGCCTGCTCACCGCCTACCTGAACCTGGACGAGGTCATCCGCATCATCCGCACCGAGGACGAGCCCAAGCCCGTTCTGATTGCGCGCTTTTCCCTTTCCGAACTCCAGGCCGACGTGATCCTGAACACCCGGTTAAAGCACCTGGCGAAGCTGGAAGAGTTGAAGATCAAGGGGGAAAAGGAGGACCTGGAAAAGGAAAAGACCCAGCTTCAAAAGACCTTGGGCTCGCCGAAGCGCCTCACCTCCCTCATCCGCCGGGAAATCCGGGAGGACGGGGAAAAGTACGGCGACGCCCGGCGCTCGGCCCTGGTCATCCGCACCGAGGCCCAGGCCATGGCCAGGGAGGAAATCCTGCCCGCCGAGCCGGTGACGGTGATGCTTTCCGCCAAGGGGTGGGTGCGGGCCGCCAAGGGACACGAAGCGGACCCGGAGAAGTTTCCCCACAAGGCCGGGGACCGGCCCCGCGACGCGGCCAGAGGGCTTTCCACCCAGCAGGTGGTGTTCATAGACGACCACGGCCGGTCCTACTCCCTGGCCGCCCACACCCTGCCATCGGCCCGGGGCTACGGCGAGCCGCTGACCAGCCGGCTGGACCCGCCGGCCGGCGCGCGGTTTCTGGCCGTGCTCATGGGAAAACCCGATACCCGGGTGCTTTTGGCCTCGGACGCGGGCTACGGGTTTCTTGCCAATCTTTCGGACCTTTTCGCCAAGAACCGCGCGGGCAAGGTGGTGCTCGCCCTGCCCGAAGGCGCCCTGCCCCTGGCCCCGCAGAAGGTGGACGACCCGGAGGCGGCCCGGCTTCTGACCATCACCAACGAGGGCCGCATGCTCCTGTTCCCCCTCTCCTCCCTGCCCAACATGGCCCGGGGCAAGGGCAACAAGATCATCCACATCCCACCCGCCGCGGCCAGAAGCCGCGAGGAGTACGTGGTGCAGCTTCTGCCCCTGTTGCCCGGCCAGGGCGTGGTCATCCACTCGGGCCGCAGGCACCTTTCCTACGGCCCGGCCCAGCTTTCCCGGTTCGCCGGGGAAAGGGGCCGCCGGGGCAGAAAGCTTCCCCGGGGGTTCCGGCGGGTGGACCGGGTGGAGCCCACCGCCCCCAAGGAGGAAAAGGAAGCCGGCGGCCAGGGCACCCTGGATCTGGACTAACCCGAATTATTCATGAAAAATTTCGCGGAACCGAATATTTTTAATAGGTTAGCCCGGATTATTCACGAAGCCTGATTTCCGAGCTGGCAAGGCGAGAGGGGTGAAGGCGTACTTTGGTACGCCGAGCCCCGATAACGCGGCCAGCGCGGAAATCGGGCGAGC
>JAFDHW010000053.1 GCA_019308705.1 Deltaproteobacteria bacterium | reverse complement strand
TCCGCCGTGCTCACCCGGAGCGGCTATTCCGTGGGAGTGTATACCTCTCCCCACCTGGTGCGGATAAACGAACGGTTTTGCATAAACGGCCGGCCCGTGTCCGACGCCGAGGTGCTGGAGGCCTTTACGGCCGTCCACGCCACGGAAAAGCCCAGGGAGGGGACCTTTTTCGAGTACACCACGGCCATGGCCTTCACCTTGTTCGCCAGGCATGGCGTGGACTGGGCCGTTGTGGAAACGGGCATGGGCGGGCGGCTGGACGCCACCAACGTGATCACCCCCGCGCTTTGCATCATCACCAACATCAGCCTGGAGCACCGGGAGTACCTGGGCAACACCGTGGCGGCCATCGCCGGGGAGAAGGCGGGGATCGTCAAGCCCGGCGTTCCGGTGGTTTCCGGCGTGCGCCAGCCCTCGGCGAAGGCGGCGGTGCGGCGGGCTGTGGAGACAAACCGCGCGCCCCTGCTGGAGGCCGGCCGCGACTTTGCCATCCGCAGGAACAAGAACGGGGGTTTCTCCTGGTCCGGCCCCGGCGGGAGACTTTCCGGCCTTTCGGTGGGGCTGCCCGGACCGCACCAGGCGGACAACGCGGCCCTGGTCGTCGCCGGGTGCCACGCATTGGCGGAGCGCGGGGCGCGCATCCCGGAACAAGCCCTCCGGCAAGGCATTGCCGAGGCCAGGTGGCCCGGGCGGATGGAGACGGTGTGCGAGCATCCGAGGGTGATCCTGGACGGGGCCCACAACCTGGCGGCCATGCAGGGGCTGGTGAAGACGCTCAAACGGGAGCTTTCCGGCAAGAAGCCCGTGGTGGTGGTGGCGGGATTCCTGGACGACAAGCCCTGGGCGCGGATGCTGGAGCTGCTTTTTCCTCTGGCCCGGGAGGTGATCCTGTGCCAGCCGCGGATCAACCGCGCCGTGCCCGCTAAAGACCTGGTTTCCGTGGTGCCCGAGGGCGTGTCCCGGCGGGTGGCACCTTCGGTGGCAAAGGCCCTGGAAACGGCCCTGGCCGCCGCCGGGCAAAACGGCGTGGTGCTTTGCGCCGGGTCCCTCTACGTGGTGGGCGAGGCCCGGGAGGCGCTGGAAAAGATGGGGAAGATCAGCGGGTTCGAGATGGGATAGGGCGTCTCAGGCCAGAAGCACCATGCCGAACACGGACATCATGGACTCGCCGCCGTCGCCGGGGCCGGGGTCCATGGGCCAGCCCGCGGAGTGGACCATGGCCTCCACGTCCACCCCGAAGCCGGACATGGACGGCCGGGCGCGGTCCGGGTTTCTGCACTCGCCGCCCTCGGCCACGGCGCAGCGGGCGTGCCCGCGGCAGAACATGGTCTTGCAGGAGCCGCCGGCGAATGCCCGGGACCGGGTGAATCCCAGGTCCCGCGCCCGGGCCTCTATGGCGGCCACGGTCTCGTGGAGCACGGACAACACCTCCTTCCGCTGGGCGGACAACAGCACGGCCGAGGGCACGTCCATACGCGCCACCAGGACGCCCCGGGCCTGTGCCAGCCACGTTCGCATGGCGGGCGGGCCGGGAACGTGGGGCGGGCAGGAGGCCCCCAGGCCGTAGTAGGGGCACCGGGGGTTCGCGCACACCGCGGCCAGGTCGTCGCGGATGGTGACGGATTCCGGCGAGACCGAAGCCGCGCCGCTCGCGCCCAGTTCCCGGGCCAGGGATTTGAGGGCCGCAAGCGCCCCTTCCATCCCGCTTCCCATGGTATCGTTTTTTTCGTTCGTCATCCCGTTTCTTTGCTTGGCGGGCCGCCTTGGTCCGGCGCGCCCGGCTATTCGCGTTCCCGCCCGGCCCGGGAGTTATTCGGCCTTGTGGAACGCGGCCTCGTAGCCTGCCATGGTGGCAAGATACCCCTTGGCGCGCGACAGGTAAAAGGCCAGGGCGCGGCGGAAGTTGGCCCCCACCAGGCCGTTGATGAACAAGAGGCTGATCTGGCGTTCCCCCTCCAGGACCTTCTGGGACAGGAAAAAGACGCGGCGCTGCTCCTCGGGGATGTTTTTCATGAACCGGGCAAAGGCGGTGCGGGCCCTGGGCTGGTACATCCAGAAGTAGGCCAGGTCCAGGGCGCAGATGATGAAGATCTTTTCCAGGTCCTGGGCCTCGGCCTTGGCGGTGCGGAATTTTTGGGGCTCGGCCAGAAGCTCCACGGCGTGCTGCTCCGGGTACAACAGTTCCAGGGTGGCGTAGGCGTCCATGATGCGGGAAAACCGGTCGCGGTAGTCGCGCCTTCGCTGGGCCATGTTCACGGCGCGGTCCGCCAGGCCCTCGATGAACCCCGCCACGCAGTCCGACGAGGCCTTGGACACGATGGCCGCCCACTTCTGCATCACCGCCGGGGCGTCGGGAACGCCCGCCAGGGAAAGGACGCCCCCCAACACGGCGTTTGCCGCCACGGCGATGGGGATGGAGAGCACGGTGCGGAAGAAGTTGCCCGCGGCCGCGGCCCGGGGCAGGCCCCGGAACATGTTGTGGCCGGAGATGTACAGGCCGTTGGCCAGGGCCAGGATGGCGAACAGGGCAACGGGGTCGTCCCCGGCCGTCACCCCCAGGGCGCGCTCGCACAGGAGCGTCTTGACCACGTATTCCAACAGCGGCACGGAAAAGCCGGTGAAGAACAACGAGTCCGTGAGCCGATCCCAGGACACCAAGTCGTTCCACTTTAAGAGGGGCGAGCGCCGGATGCCGCCTCCGCCCAGCACGGACTGGAGGATGTTCCGCAAGCCCGTGATGGAAAACCAAATCAGCGCCCCCAGCCAGGCGAGCACCCACCACTCCTTGGTGAGGTAGAAGGTGAGAAACGCCGGGGCGAAGCCCAAAAGCACCTTGAGGACGTTCTTCACCTTGGAGTTGAGGTAGGTCCAGGACACCCATGACCGCTGGCGGGAACTTTCCGGGAACAGGATGAGGGGCGCCTCCGTGGACGCGGATTTTCCTCCCAGGGAAACGATGTTTCCCGGCGTCTCCATGCGGATGGACTTGTCCAGGACTTGCCAGTCCTCCACCACCCGGGATCCGGCGCGCTCCATGCCCGGAAGCCTGCGCAAAAGGGAGAGGAGGGGGCCTTCCTTGTCCCGGGGGAGGTAGGTCTTGCGCTTCAACGCCGTGATGCGCATGGGCACCACCACCAGGGGCGCGCTCGTGGGGCTGGCGATCTGCCGCCGGGCCCGGCGGGGCAGGGTGTCGGCAAGGGCAAGGCCCATGCCCGGACTCTTGGAGCCCCGGCCCGCGGAATCGCTGCCGATCCTCGCCTCCAGGGCCGTGGCCGCGTACCAGGCCCGCAGCGACTCGATGTCGTGGAGCACCTCCCGCAGGCTTGCCAGCCTGTCCTCGGCGTCGGCGCCGCCCGCGGCGGAAACCTTGTCCATGATCTCGGTGATCACCTGCTTTAAGGTGACCACGTTGCCCTGGTTTACGGCCCGCTGCAGCCGGGCGATCTCCGCCACGTGGCCGGTCTGGCCGGCCGCGTGGTCCTTGAGGTTGAAAATCTCCAGCCGGGTGATCGCCCCCTCGCACTGGTAGAGGATCTCCAGCACGTCCTCGGCCCGGAGCCCGGAAAGGTTCAGGGTGATCTTGTGGTCGGTGTGCAATTGGGCGAGCTGGTCCACCAGCTCCCGGGGGGACAGCCGCAAAAGGGAAGGCGTCCCCGGCTCGTCCGAGGGCACGTTGGGGTTTTCGAGGTCCGGGTTGTTTTTCGGCTCCAGGTACCGGTCCGCGATGGCCATGGGGTCCAGGGCGTTGCAGGCGGAAATCCGGGCACGGGCCCGTTCCCTTTGCTTTTCGTCCAGTTCCGGCCAGGCCTCGCGCCAGGTTTTGGCCGCCGCGGCCATGGCCGGCTGGAGCTTGCCGTGGATGTAGGAGCCGAGGTGGAGCAAGGAGGGCTGGCCCGCGCCCACGAACTCCAGGAAATCCTCCTTGTCGAGCGCCGGGACCTCCACCCCCAGAAGGTTCGCCAACTCCTTCGCGTGGATCCGGTTGAAGGCCTCCAGGGCCTTTGACACGTAGGCGGACTGGAACGCGGAAACCTCCCGTCCCCGGTCCATGAAGGCCTGGACCTGCGGCTCGGCCAAAAAGCACAGAAAGCTTTCCGTATCGGGAAAGCCGCGGGGCGACCAGACGAGATGGGCGAACCGGCCCCGGAACCGGGCGGAGAACTCGATGCCGATGCGGACCTCGACGCCCATGATGGCCGCGGCCTGAAGAAGCTCGGCGGCCACGCCCGGGGACACGTAGTTGTAGTAGATGACCCTCAGCCTGCGGATGCCCTTGATCCAGGCGTCCATGATGAGGTGGGTGGAGGTCTTGCGGCCCTTGGTGAACGCGTCGTGCACATGGTCGTCAAAGGCCACCTGGTTCCATTCCTCGGGCATCTCCAAAAGGTGGTAGCGCTTCAGCATGGCGCGCACCACCCGGGGCTTGCCCGTGGCGGCCATGCGGAAGTCGTGGGCCAGCTCCACCTGGCGCCTGCCCTCGCCGGGCGAGCGCACCAGGTCTTTCATGACGGACAAAAGCACCCGGGCGGTGTTTCTGCGCAAGGGACCCATGGCGGTGTCCACCACCTCCATGCGCAGGATGCGCAGGGCGTTCAACCGCTGCTCCAGCTCCCCGGCCTCCAGGGAGGCCAGAAGGTGGGCCACGGCGTAGGCGATGCGAAGCCCCCGGGACTCCGCCAGTTCCTTGATGCCGTGGGGGTGGAGAAAGGGGTGCCAGACCCGGCGGTCCCCGGCGGCGGCCCCCTCGGTGTCCAGGGCCTCCCGGACAATGGTCAACAACTCGTAGTCCCTTTTGTCGCAAAGCAGTCTGGAAGGCACCGGCGCGACTCCTCGTCTGGCTAACCTGCGGAATTTCCCCGCAAAAAAACAAACGGGCGCTCTTGTCTTGCAACGGCGCGGGATTAAAGCTACAATTCCTTGAAATAAAAGGCAAAAAAATTTTCATCCCCGGCACCGCGGCAACCATGCCGTGCTTTTTGCCCTGCGGCATTGACCCTTGACCCTTGATTCTTCAGGTTATCTTGTCTATAGAGGCCACAACCAAACGCGCCCGTAGCTCAGGGGATAGAGCGTCAGCCTCCGGAGCTGAAAGCCGCAGGTTCGAATCCTGCCGGGCGTACCATGGAAACGAAAGCCGGGCGGGCCGCCGCCCGGCTTTTTTTGTACAGGGCAAGACATGAAAGACCGAAAGCTGCTGCCGGCCCTGGTGGCCTTGGCCCTTTTGGTTGCGGTCGCCTATTCCAACACCTTCGGGGTCCCCTTTCTGTTCGACGACCAGGGGAACATCCTGGATCCGGCGGCCGTCAAGGACCTTTCCAACATCGGCCGCATCCTGCTTCCCCGCCAGGGGGATTTCGTGGGCGGCCGGCCGGTGACCAACCTGACCTTCGCCGTCAACTGGGCCGTTTCCGGCGCGGAGGTGTGGAGCTACCACGCGTTCAACCTCCTGGTGCACCTGGGCTCGGTCTTTCTGCTCTTCGGCCTGGTGCGGAGGACGCTCGCCGGCGAGCGGCTTTCGCCGGTGTTCGGCCGGCACGCCGCGCGCCTGGCCTTTTTCGCGGCGCTTTTGTGGGGGCTGCATCCCCTGCACACCCAGGCGGTGACCTACATCTCCCAGCGGTTCGAGTCCCTGTCCGGGTTCTTTTTCCTGCTGACCCTGTACCTGGCGGTGCGGGGGTGGGGGTCCCAAAGGCCCTGGCCGTGGCACCTGGGCGCCGGGGCCGCCTGCCTCCTGGGCGCGGGAACCAAGGAGCTTGTGGTGGCCGCCCCCCTGGTGGTGCTGGCCTACGACGCGGTTTTCGTGCACCGGTCCGCGTCTCCCCTCCAGGCGGTCCGGCGCTCGCCCCTGCTCTACGGGGGGCTGGCCGCGGCCATGGGGCTGTTGGCCGTCCTGGTCCTTGCGGGGACCACCGCCGCGGCCACGCCGGAACCCGCCATGGGCCGGTGGGACTACCTGCTCACCCAGGCCGAGGTCATCCTCCATTACCTGTCGCTTTCCGCCTGGCCCGCGGGGCTTTCCTTCATCTACCACTGGGAGCCCGCCTCCCTGCCCGGGGTGCTCCCCGCCCTGGCGGCGGTGGCCGCGCTTCTTTTGCCGGCCGCCTACGGCCTGTGGAAACGCCATCCCGCGGGGTTTGCCGGGGCCTGGTTCTTTTTGATCCTGGCGCCCACGTCCTCCATCCTGCCGCTTCCCTTCGTGGCGTGGGAATACCGCATGTACCTGCCGCTGGCCGCCCTGTGCGTGCTGGCGGTGGCGGCCGCCTACTGGCTGGCCGTCCGCTTTTTGTCCTCCCCCGCCAGGGAAAAGGCCCTGCGCCTGGGGGCGGTGGCCATGGCGGCCTGGGGCCTGGCGCTGTTTTCCGGCACCCTGGCAAGGAACCAGGTGTATCTGAGCCCCGTCACCCTGTGGGCCGACGCCCTGGACAAGCAGCCGGCCTCCGAAACCGCGCTGAGGTGCGTGGCCAAGAGCCTCTCCGACGAAGGCTTCCCTCCCGTCTACCTTCCCTACGCCAAGACCGCCCTGGAAAAGGGGGTCCGGGAGAACCCGGACGAGCCGTTGGGCTGGATCAGCCTGGGGCTTTGTCGTTTTCACATGGGCGAGCTCGAGCAGGCGGTGGAGCCCTTGGAAACCGCCCTTTCCCTGGACCCGGACTACGCGGAGGCCCACATGGCCCTGGGCCTCACCCTGTCGCGCTTGGGGCGCGTTCAGGCCGCAAAGGACCATTTCCAGAAGGCCGTGGAAGCCAAGCCCGATTACGGAGACGCCTACAGCAGCCTGGGCGTGCTCTTGGCGGAACAGGGCGACATGGAACAGGCCAGGGAGCACTTTGAAAAAGCGGTTCGCTCAAACCCGGACGACCCCAAGTTCCTGAACAACCTCGGGCGCGCCGAGCTTCTGCTGGGAAATCCGGAAAAGGCCGCCCGGCTGTTTGCAAGGGCCCTTGAGCTATCCCCGGGCTTCGCCCTGGCCAGGTACAACCTCAAGCAGGCTGAACAAAGGAGCAAAACCAGCCCCTAGCCGCGCGTGTTCCGGAAACGCGATTCGTCGCTTCATGCCACGCTTTCCGCCCTGCGGCCGCCCGCCTCCTGAACACCCAGGCGGCGACCTGCATCTCCCGGCTATGGCGTGTTCCTGGCCGGGCAGGGCCGGCTCGGCGGGGCGCGGGAGCACCTGGCCGGGGCCGCCCGGCAGTTGGAAAAGGCCCTGTCCTTGCCCCCGGGTTTCGCCATGGCGGAAAAAAACCTTGAGACCGCCAAGAGAATGCCCTTACAATCACCGTCATCACCGTAAAATTCCAGACAACCATGCCGACGGCCCCCAATGGAACACGGATCCCCCTCCCATTCCGTGCGTCCCATCCTGCCGCCCCGCGGGGTGCGCCTGCCCCTGGCCCGCTTCCTCTTGGCGGCCGCCTGCGTGGCGGCCTACGCCAACTCCTTTTCCGTCCCCTTCCTGTTCGACGACTGGGCCAACATCCTGGGTTCGTCCTCCATCAAGGACCTTTCCGACATCGGCCGCATCCTGGCTACGCCCAAGGGGGAGTTCGTGGGGGGAAGGCCCCTGGCCAACCTCACCTTTGCCGTGAACTGGGCCCTTTCCGGCGAGGGGGTGTGGAGCTACCACCTGTTCAACCTGCTGGTGCACACCGGCGCCGCCCTGCTCCTTTTCGGCCTGGTGAGAAGGACGCTTGAAGGTCCCCGCCTGGCACCGGCCTTCGGCCGCCACGCCGTGCACCTGGCGTTTTTCTCCGCGTTGCTGTGGGCCGTGCACCCCCTGCACACCCAGGCGGTCACCTACATCTCCCAGCGGTTCGAATCCCTTATGGGGTTCTTCTTCCTCTTGTCCATGTACCTGGCCGTGCGGGGGTGGAATTCCCCCGCGCCCCGGCCCTGGATGATCGGCGCCGGGGCCGCCTGCATCCTGGGGATGGCCGCCAAGGAGGTCATGGTGGCCGCGCCCGTGGTCATCTTTGCCTACGACATGGTGTTCGTGCACGAAAAGCCCGGGCGGGCGCTGAAGGATGCCGCCTGGTTATATGGCTTCGTGGCCCTGGCCATGGTGTTTCTGGTCTGGCTGGTCGCCCGGGGGGCCACGGCCGCGGCCACGCCCGTGCCCTCCTGGGGGCCGGGCGCCTACCTGGTCACCGAAACCCGCGTGGTGGCCAAGTACCTTTTCCTGGCCTTCTGGCCGTCGGGGCTTTCCTTTTTCCACCACTGGGACCCCGCCACCCTCTCCGACAGCCTGCCCCACGTCTTCTTGGTGGGCGGCCTGTTCGCGGCCACCGTCTTCGCCCTTGCCAGACGCAGACCAGCGGGATTTCTGGGCGCCTGGTTTTTCGTCACCCTGGCTCCCTCCTCGTCGTTTCTGCCCCTGCCGTTCTTCATGTGGGAATACCGCATGTACCTGCCCCTGGCGGCCCTGGTCACTTTGGCGGTCACCGGTGCGTACCGGCTGGCCGGCCTGGTTTTCAGGGACGACCCGCGCCGCCTGGGGGCCGCCCTGTGGGCGGGGAGCGTGCTCCTGGTCCTGGCGGGGCTGGGGTTCATGGCGGCGTCCGCGGCCAGGAACTCCTTGTACGCCTCGCCCGTCAGGCTATGGAAGGAGACCATCCAGAAGTATCCCCAAAGCTCCCGCCCGTGGCACAACCTGGCCAGGGTGCTGCTCAAGGAAGGGCGGGTTGCCGGGGCAAGGGGCGCCCTTGAAAGGGCCCTTGTCCTGGATCCGAAAAATCCGGGCATATCCATGGACCTTGGCCGGTGTCACCTGCTTCTGGGGGAGGTGGAGGAAGCCAGGGCCTTGCTGGAGGAGTCCTTGTCGTTCAAGCCGGACTCCCCCGAGGCGCACTGCCTTTTGGGCATGGCCTGCGCCAGGGAGGGGGACCTGCGCCTGGCGGAACTGCATTTCGTGGCGGCCATCGGCCTGGACGGCGACAACACGGAGGCGAAAAACGCCTACGGGGCGATCCTGGCCCGCCAGGGAAGACTTTCCGAGGCCCGCAAGCAGTTTCTGGAAGCCGTGGAGATAAAGCCGGATTTCGCCCTGGCCTTAAACAACCTGGGCAGGGTGTGCCTGGACATGGGCAGGCCCGCCGAGGCGGCCCGATGGCTTTCCCGGGCCGTGGAGCTGGAGCCGGGAGTGCCCGCGGCCCGAAAAAACCTCGAAGCCGTGCGGAAAACCCTTGCCAAGAGAAGGCACGGCCGGAATGATTGCGCCAGGTGAAGACCCGCCGCCAGGCGGTTTGCGGATTTGAGGAAACGGAACACGGGAGAGAAAAGCATGGCTGTCGTGAAGTGGGAAAAGGATGGAAGCGTCGCCCTATGCCTGATGAACAACGGGCAGAACCTGCAGAACCTGGAATTCGCCCAGGCCATGAGCAGGGTCCTGGACGAGGTCGTGGCGGATACGGAAGTCACCGCCATGGTGCTTACCAGCACGGATGAAAAGTTCTTTTCCAACGGCGTGGACGTGGCCTGGATGGGGGAGCGGCTCGCGGCACAGGACTTCCAGGCCGTCAAGGACTTCTGTTACGGGATGAACGACGTGTTCAAGAAGCTTCTGCTTTTGCCCGTGCCCGCCATCGCGGCCATCAACGGCCACGCCTTCGGCAACGGGGCCATCCTCTCCTGCGCCTGCGACTTCAGGTTCATGAAGTCCGACAGGGGCTTTTTCTGCTTCCCGGAGGTGGACCTAGGAATCCCGTTTCTGCCGGGAATGGACGCCTTTGTCGCCAAGGCCGTGCCGGCATGGAAGTTCAACGAGATGAAGCTGACCGGCCGCAGGGCGGCCGCCCCGGAGCTGGAGGAGCATCACGTCATCGAAAAGGCCTGCGACAACGCGGAGCACCTCAGGGAGGAGGTCATGGCCTTCGCCAGGACCTTCCACAAGAAGCGGGGCATCTTCGCCGAGCACAAGCGGCGCAGCCACCGGCACATCCTTGAGATCATGGACAACGAGGATCCCAAGGTCATCGAGCCTTTGAACCTCGTGGTCCGGGAATAACCCCGTTCAGGCCCCGTGCATGATTCGGAATGAAACGGTCCGGCGGGAGGCCTGCTCGCGCCGGACCTCTTCTTGAACCCGGATTATTCACGCGTTCGATTCGCGCGAGAGCAAGGAAGGAGGAGGGAAGCTGTACTTTTGTACCGCGACCGCCTCCTGACGCAGCTATCGCGTGAATCGGGCTCGCCG
>JAFDHW010000052.1 GCA_019308705.1 Deltaproteobacteria bacterium | reverse complement strand
TGCCGCGCTCGGCGCGGAACACGCCGGATACGCAATCCTGCACGCACAGCATGCACCGGGTGCAGCGCTCCGGGTCCACGCGCACCGCGGGGACGTCCCGCCCCCCGGCGGGCTGTACCTTCTCCTTGATGGATTTCAGGATGTCGTACATGGCGCTCAACCGAAGAAAGGGTTGTACCTCTTTTCCCGGCCGACGGTGGTGGCCGGTCCGTGGCCGGGATAGACCTTGGTGTCGTCCGGGAGCACGAAAAGCTTTTCTTTCACCGAGCGGATAAGCGTCTCGTGGCTGCCGCCGGGAAAGTCCGTGCGGCCGATGGACCCGGCGAACAAAAGGTCCCCCGCGAAAACCCCGGCCGGGGACAGGAACGTGACCCCGCCCGGGGAGTGTCCCGGGGTGTGGAGCACCTTCAGGGTGCAGTCGCCAAAGGTGATTTCCATGCCCTCTGTGAGAAACCGGTCCGGCGGGGGGGAGTTTTCCACCCGCATACCCCACATGCGCGCCATGTTCGAAAGCTGGGTGAGCATGGGCGCGTCGGCCTCGTGGATCATCAGCTCCGCGCCGGTCACTTCCTTTAGCTTGGCGTTTCCGCCCACATGGTCAAAGTGGCCGTGGGTGTTCAGGATGTACTTTGCCGTAAGCTCGTCCTTGGCCAGTTCCATGAGGATGCGGTGGGGCTCGTCGCCCGGATCGATCACCACGGCGTTCTTGGTGCTCTCGCACCCCAGGATGTAGCAGTTGGAGGCAATGGGACCAACCACAAGCTCCTTGATGATCAAAACATACTCCTATCCGGCCGCCCGGAAGCGCGAATAGCTGCGTTGCGCCGCGAACCGGGGCCGGTCGGCGCGCCCCGGTACGCCTCGTTTCCCGCGCCTTGCGCTTTTTCGCTCCCGATCAGCCCGCGCTTTTGGTCCAACAAAAAGGAAGGGGATGTTGTTCCCCTCTCTTTTTGGGGTTGTCAGTCCTTTTCGGCGCGCTCCCTGGCCTGTTGGACGAGGTCCACCAGGGAGGCCACCTTGGGCTTGGGCTTTTTCCGCACCAGTTCCTCGAAGGCTTCGCGGGAAAGCCGCGCCTTCATGTATGCAACCACGTCGAAGGTTTCCCACCAGCAGTCAAAGACCTTGAAGCAGGGCCCGGGTTCACCGGCCTCTTCACAGTAGGAGAACGGAACCTCCGAACCCAGGCGGGGGCAACGCCGGCTTATGCGGGGTGTTTTTCCCGTCAAAAAGGCCTCCGGAAAAGTCGTCACGCAGCCCTTGAAAGCCGCCTAGCGGCTCTTGACCAACTGGGGCTTGGGGTAATCCTTGAACACGGCTTCGGATTTTTCAAGCTCCTCGTCGGAGATTTCGAAGTTTTCCATCTTTCCGGAAAAGTACTTCTCGTAAGCAGCGAGGTCCAACAGCCCGTGCCCGGAGAAGTTGAACAGGATGGTCTTTTCCTTGCCTTCCTCCTTGGCGCGCCTGGCTTCGGCCACAGCCTGGGCGATGGCGTGGTTGGTTTCCGGCGCGGGGATGATGCCCTCGGTGCGCGCGAAGAGCACGCCCGCCTCGTAGGCTTCCACCTGGCCCACGGCCCGGGGGCTGATGATGCCTTCGGTGGCCAGTTGGCTGACGGTGGGGCTCATGCCGTGGTAGCGCAGGCCGCCCGCGTGGATGGGCGCGGGCACGAAGGCGTGGCCCAGCGAGTACATGGGAAGGAGCGGGGTGTAGCCCGCGGTGTCGCCGTGGTCGTAGACAAAGGGCCCCCGGGTCATCGTGGGGCAGGCCGCGGGTTCCACGGGCAGGATCTCGATGTCCTTGCCGTTGATCTTGTCGTAGACAAAGGGGAAGGAGATGCCCGCGAAGTTGGACCCGCCGCCCGCGCACCCGATGACCACGTCCGGATAGTCGCCGGCGATCTTCAGCTGCTCCTTGGCCTCCAGGCCGATGATGGTCTGGTGGAGCATGACGTGGTTCAGCACGGAACCCAGGGAGTAGCGGGTCTCACCGGAGGTGTCGGAGACCGCGGCCTCCACGGCCTCGGAAATGGCGATGCCGAGGCTTCCCGGGGTGTTGGGGTCTTTTTCCAGGACCTCGCGTCCGGCCTTGGTCTCGTTGGATGGGCTGGCCACGCACTTGCCGCCCCAGGCCTCCATCATGGTCTTTCGGTAGGGCTTCTGATCAAAGGAGATACGCACCATGTAGACCCGGCACTCCAGGCCGTACTGGGCGCAGGCGAAGGACAGCGCGGAGCCCCACTGACCCGCGCCGGTCTCCGTGGTGATGCGCTTGATGCCGAATTCCTTGTTGTAATAGGCCTGGGGAACGGCGGTGTTGGGCTTGTGGGAGCCGGGGGGGCTTACGCCCTCGTTCTTGTAGTAGATCTTGGCCGGGGTGCCCAGGGCGGCTTCCAGCGCGCGGGCGCGGATGAGAGGGGAAGGCCGCCACATGCGCAGAACGTCCAGAACCCCCTCGGGGATGTCGATCCACCGCTCGGTGCTCACCTCCTGCTCGATGAGATTCATGGGGAACACGGGGGCGAGCTGATCCGGGGACACGGGGTTTCCGTCCGGCCCCAACGGCGGGTTCATCTTGATGTCCGCCAGGATATTGTACCACTTGGTGGGCATCTTGTCCTCGGGAAGAAAGATCTTGCGCGCTTCCATGGTCAACCCCTTTCTGTAGGGTCTGTGGGAGGATAAAAATGCGGAGCCCGTGGGCTCGAAATGGCTTGATGCGCATACAAAAAAACGCGAGCCGCGGGAGGCGGCTCGCGTTGGCTTTTGCACATCAGACCAGCAGGCGCGCCTCACCCCTTGCGCTGAATGCGCCACCACCAACGGAGGATCTTCACAGCCTGCGTGCCCATGGAGGGCCAGCTATCACGCAACTATCCGGTTGTCAATAGAAAAGACGCGGCTCCGGCCGCCCCGGCCGGAAGTCAGCCACACTCTCAGGTCCCGCCCGGCTGGTTTTCCAGCGGGCAGGAAGGCGCGGGCGTCCTGCCGGAAAACAGGCTCCCGGCGCGCCGGGCCAGCAGGGGCGCGGACAGGGCCAGGAGGAACAGGCCCGCGGCAAGCCCGGTCCAGTGCGGCAGGGCCTCGGCCCCCTTGCCGGCCAGGGCCTGGGCGGAAACCCCGAAAAAGCTGTACAACCCATCCGCCAACAGCCCGAAGGCCAGGGAAAAGGCGGCGATGAAACCAAGGTGCACAACGGTGGCCCGCTTGCCCAAAACGCCGAAGAGCACAGCCAGGCTGGTGATGTTGGTAGCGGGGCCGGCCAGAAGGAACACCAGGGCGGCGCCGGGGGAAACCCCCTTTAGGATCAACGCCGCGGCGATGGGCGTGGAGGCCGTGGCACAAATGTACAGCGGGATGCCCGCGGCCAGCATGATGAGCATGGAGCCCATCCCGCCGCCCAGAACCGCGGCCAGGGCGTCTTCCGGCACCAGGGCCATGACCGCGCCTGCGGCCAGAAGCCCCACGGCGAACCACCCGGCCATGTCCGCCCACACGTCGGAAAATGCGAACCACAGGCCCGTGGAAAGCCGCCGGGCCATCCCATCCGCCGCGGGCTCCTCCTCCGGGTTCGGCGGGCAGCAGGCGGGTTCCAGGGACGGGGCGGGTCGCCCGTTTTCCAGGTCCAGAAAGTTCTGGCCCAGACCCGCGGCCAGGGCCGTGACCATGGCGGCCACGGGGCGCAGCACGGTCATGAGCGGGTCCAACAGCGCGTAGGTCACGGCCATGGAATCCACCCCCGACTCCGGGGTGGACACCAGAAACGAGGCCACCGCGCCGTTGTTGGCCCCCTGTTTTTTCATGGACACCGCCGCGGGCAGCACCCCGCAGGAGCAAAGGGGCAGGGGCACGCCCAGGGCCGACGCCTTGACCACGGGCCAGAACCGACCGGTTCCGAAATGCCTGGCCACGGCCGCGGGGCTGATGAAGGCCCGCAGGAGCCCGGCCACCAGAAGGCCGAGCACCATGAAGGGGGCGGAATCCAAAAAAAGCTCCCAGGCCGAGGCCAGGATACCGGTTGCAAACTCCATGGGTCTTACTCCAAAGCGTGGGCCAGGCCCAGCTCGAGCAGACCGGCCACGTGTTCGTCGTCCAGGCTGTAGTAAAGGACCTGGCCTTGCCTCCGACGCTTCACCAGGCACAGGTCCCGCAGGCGGGCAAGCTGATGGCTGACCGCCGAGGGCGACACCTTCAGGAACGCGGCCAGGTCGCACACGCACATCTCCCCGCCGGAAAGGGCCATGACCAGCTTGAGCCGGGTGGGATCGGAAAGGGCTCCGAAGGTGCGGGCCAAGCGGTCCAAGGTTGCGGCCTCTAGGGCCTCCTCTCCGGCGCGGGCCACCCTTTCGGTGTGGATGCACCGCACGCCGCACAGGTCCGGCCCGGCCGTTTCCTGCTGGTTTTCCATGCCCATGCTCCCCTGGTCCCATTGATCAAATACCTGAGCAATCATTCATATATTAGGGCGCAAAAAACGGCGCGTCAACCCGAAAGAGGACCGGACTTATAAGACCGGACGACAAGGCGGCCTTTGCGGTGTGAGGATCCGCCCCAAACGGACGAATAAACGGCCGCCGAAACAGGCCGCAAGCCATCCTTGTCAGCCAGGGGTTGAAAAAACCGGGGGGGAAAGGGATCATGACCCGTGGCGCGGGGGCTTTCCCTCGCCCCGCCCCAGCGGAAACCGGCACGCGGGCAAGCGGTTAATCCCGCCGGAGAAAGGACGAAGCCATGGTCATGCTCGGCATCATCGGGGGTTCCGGCCTGGACAGCCCGGACCTTGTCCAGGACGGCGAAAAGATCGCCGTGGAAACCCCCTACGGCACGCCCTCCTCCCGCATCACCCGGGGCAGGATCAACGGCGTGGAAGCCGCGCTTCTGGCGCGCCACGGAACCCGCCACCAGTTCCCCCCCTCCCAGGTGAACTACCGGGCCAACATCCACGCCCTGAAACAAGCCGGAGCCACCCACATCGTCGCCACCACGGCCTGCGGCAGCCTGCGCGAGGAGATCGACCGGGGCCACTTCGTCATCCCGGACCAGTTCATCGACTTCACCCGCCACCGCCAGATCACCTTTTTCGACTCCTTCGAGGAGGGAGCCAAGCACACCCCCATGGCCGACCCCTTTGACGAGTACCTGCGGAAGCTTCTGATCGAAGCCTCCCGGGAAGCCGGTCTGCCCACCCACGACAAGGGAACCGTCATCACCATCGAAGGCCCGCGGTTCTCCACCCGCGCGGAATCCCGCATGTTCCGCTCCTGGGGAGGGGACATCATCAACATGTCCATCGCGCCGGAGGCCGTGCTGGCCAACGAGGCGGAGATCCCCTACGCGGCGGTGGCCATGAGCACGGATTACGACTGCTGGAAGACCGACGAACAGCCCGTGACCTGGGACGAGATCGTGGAGGTTTTCAGGAAAAACGCCGAAAACATGCTCAAGGTGCTGGCCGCCGTGGCGGGCAAGATGGCCGGCTGACGCACACTTTTGAAGAAAGGTCCATCCCCATGAACATTGCAGAAAAAATCCGTACCGTGCCCGACTGGCCCATCGAGGGCGTCATGTTCCGGGACATCACCACCATCCTGTTGGACCCCGAGGCATTCCGTCACGTGATGGACAGGTTCTACGAGCGCTACAAGGACATGGGCGTGGACAAGGTGGTGGGCATCGACGCGAGGGGGTTCATCTTCGGTTCGGTTCTGGCCTACATGCTGGGCGTTGGGTTCGTGCCCGTGCGCAAGCTGGGCAAGCTGCCCCACGTGACCGTGAAGGCGGAATACACCCTCGAGTACGGCAACGACGTGGTGGAGATGCACGCGGACGCCATCGAGAAGGGCGAGAGGGTGGTCATCGTGGACGACCTCATCGCCACCGGCGGCACGGTGGCCGCCGCGGTGAAACTGGTGGAGCAGGTGGGCGGCGAGATCATCGAGTGCGCCTTCGTGGTGGAGCTGCCGGACCTGGGCGGAAGGCACAAGATCGTCGGCCAGAAGATCTTCACCCTCTGCGAGTTCGAAGGAGAATAGGCGTACCCGCCCGAAAGGAGAGCGACTTGGGCTACCTGGATCTGGACACGAAGATGGACCGCAAGCTGGAACGCCTGCAGCAGCAAGCGCGGGAATTCGGCCTGCAGGTGGTGCGGCCCGCAGGCATCGCCTTAGACAAGCTCCACGACCCGGCGGACGTCATCGCCGAAGGCTCCCTGCTGTGGGACGTATTCCGCCAATTCCGCGAGGCGGGGCTGCACAAAACCATGATTCCCAAGGCCTACGGCGGGACCATGGGATCCGTGTCTCCCTTGGCCGCGCCCCTGGTGAACGAGCAGATGGGCTACGCGGACGGCGGCCTGGCCGTGAGCCTTCTGGTGTCGGTCATGCCTTTCGCCTTTGCAATCCTGTCCCCCCACCGGGAGATCCGGCGGTGGGCCGCGGACTACGCCCATGACACCTCGGGCAAGCTCATCGGCTGCTGGGCCATCACCGAGCCGGACCACGGCACGGACTGGGTCATGGGCACCTGCTCCGAGGGGTGCCATCCGTCCATGGCGCCGGGGCTCACCGCGGTGAAAAAAGGTGACGAGTACATCGTAAACGGCGCCAAGTCCGCCTGGGTGTCCAACGGCACCATCGCCACCCACGCGGTGCTCCACGTGGGGCTGGATCCCTCCAAGGGAATCCACGGCTCGGGCCTGGCCCTGTGCCCCCTGGACCTGCCCGGCATCACCCGGGGCGCGCCGCTGAACAAGATCGGCCAGCGCGCCCTGAACCAGGGCGAGATCTTCTTTACCGACGTGAAACTGCCCAAGAAGTACATGCTCCTTCCCTCTCCGGGCTTCTTCGGGAAAAACGTGTTCGGCCACACCTTCCTGGGCGTAGCCAACAGCAGCATGGGAGTCACCTTCGCCTCTCAGGCCCAGGCGACTCTGGACCTTGCCCTGGACTACGCCGGGAACACCCGGCGGAACGGAAAGCTGCTGGCGGACAAAAAAGACGTCCGCCTCCGGCTGTTCCGCATGTTCGCCAAGGTGGAGGCGGCGAGACTCCTGGCCCGCAAGGTGTCGGCGCACTTCTTCAGCCTTTCCTCGTCGCCCGTGAGCCCCATCACCGCGTCCAAGGCCTCCTTCTGGGCCATCAGCAAGGCCTTGCAGGCCTACTTCGCCGTCTACGAAAAGTCCGGGACGGTGCGCAACTGGTCCCGGAAATACACGGAGGGTCCCGAGGAGCCGACCCCCCTCATGGAGTGGGGAAAATACGGGGTGGTGTCCAAGATCACGGCCACGGAAACCGCCCTGCACGTGGCGGAAGAAGCCATGAAGCTCTTCGGCGAAGACGCCCTGTCGCCGGACTGTCCCATCGAGAAGATGCTCCGCGACGCCCGGGCCTCCACGGTGGAGGACGGGGTCAACGACGCTCTGGCCATCGCCACCAGCGAAAGCCTGTAACCCCAACCCGGGATAGGAGGAAACATGAAGCTCGTGGAAATGGACATCCTGCCGGGCAGGGAGACGGGGGCCGTATTGAAGGAAGTGAAGAAGTTCTCCAAGGCCATGGTGCGGCCCGCGGGCGTGGAGATGGACAGCATAGCCCGCCCCGGCGAGGCCCTGGCCGAGGGATCGGCGCTGTGGGAGGTGCTCAAAACCTTCCGCAAGCTGGACCTGCACCTTATGGGCATCCCCGAGGAGTTGGGGGGCATGGGCGGCGAAGACTGGATGACCTCCGTGGTGGTGGCCGAGTCCCTGGGCCACGGCGACCCGGGCCTTGCCTTGGCCCTGTACGCCTGCTGCGCGCCCTTTGCCGCCGCGGCCCTGTCTTCGGAACCGGGGCCGAGAAAACTGGTGAAGACCTTTTGCAAGGACTACGACTGCACCCTGGTGGGATGCATGCCCCCCGCCGGCGTGCCGAGGGCCGGAAAGCCCACGGTTTTCGCCAAAATGGACCGTGGCCGCGCGGTGATCAACGGCTCCGTGCCCCGGGCGGCCAACGCGCCCATCGCCACCCACGCCCTGGTGGAGGTGGAGATCGCGGGCAGGAACCCGGGCGCGGGATACGCCTTGGTGCCCCTGGGCGATCCCGGCGTGACGAGCAAGCCGGCCGTGGAAAAATCCGGCCAGAGGCCCCTGCCCCAGGGCGGGCTGGCCTTCGACAACGTGAAACTGCCCAAGGGCTTTCTGCTGGCCTCCACGGCCGCCGGGCACGCGAGGATGAAGAGGGCCCTGTTCCTGCGGGAGCAGAAGCTTCTGGCCGCGGTGTTCTCGGGCGTGGCCATGGCCGCTTTCGAGGAGGCGCAAAAGTACGCCGCCGCCCGCATCCAGGGCGGAGTGCCCATCATCGAGCACGACAACATCCGGCTGCAGTTCTTCCACATGGCCAAGGACCTGGAGGCCGCCCGGGCCGCCGCCCGCCGCCTGGCCCAGCACCTGGAGGACAAGCCGGACAACGGCTCGGCGCTGAACGCAACCGGCGTCCGCTGCCTGGCCATGGAAACCGCCGCCCGTGTGGTGAGCGAGGCCATGCAGATCTTCGGCGGCTACGGGCTCACCAAGGAGTTTCCCCTGGAAAAGATGTTCCGCGACGTGCGCTCGGCCATGGTGGAGCAAGGCGATCCCGACGCCCTGGCCCTGGCCGCCATGGCCGCGGGATAACGCCGGGATTGGATGCCGAAAGAGGGGGCCGGCGGCGCGCCGGGGAGGTGGGTTCCGGAATTCCCCACGGCCCCCCAAAAAAACGCCCCCCGGGAGGCCGTGCCGCCCGGGGGGCGTTTCGGATTCGGATTGCAGAGGCCTTATGGAGCCTTAGCCCGAATTATTCATGAAAAATTTCACCCTTCCGGCGAGCCCGATTCACGCGATAGCTGCGTCAGGAGGCGGTCGCGGTACAAAAGTACAGCTTCCCTCCTCCTTCCTTACCCTCGCGCGAATCGAACGCGTGAATAATCCGGGTTAGATTTCGTCCTCCCAGTCCTCGTCTTCCTCAAAATCCTTGCCCATGACCTCGCGCACCTTGGCCAGGATGCCGTCCGTGTCCAGGCCGTAGTGGGTGTAGAGGTCCTCGGGGTAGCCCACATGGCAGAAGCAGTCCGGGATGCCCACCGCCTCGAAGGCGCAGCCCTTGCCGCTCTTGGCGATCACCTCCGCCACCGCGGACCCCAGCCCGCCCAGCACGTTGTGTTCCTCGAAGGTGACAATGCGCCGGGTTTCGATCACGGCCTTGAGCACCGCCTCCTCGTCCAGGGGCTTTATTGTGTGCATGTTCAACACGCGCACCGAAAGCCCGTCGTCCTCGGCCAAAATCCGCGCCGCCTCGGCCGCGGCCAGCACGCACACCCCGCAGCAGATGAGCGTTATGTCCGTGCCCTCGGAGATGGTTACCGCACGGCCGATCTCAAACCCGTAGTCCTCGTTCTTGTAGTAGGTGGGCTCGAACCCCCGGCCGATGCGGATGTACACCGGCCCGTCCTTCTTCAAGCACGCCCGCACCGCCGCCGCGGTTTCCACTCCGTCCGCGGGCACGATCACCGTCATGTTGGCAAAGGACCGCATCACCGCCAGGTCCTCGGTGCAGTGGTGCGTGCTCCCCGCCTGGCCGAAGCTCGCGCCCCCGTGGGTGGCGATGATCTTCACGTTCAGGTTCTGGTAGCAGATGTCCGTGCGCACCTGCTCCGCGGCCCTTAGCGCCGTGAACACCGCCATGGTGGAGACAAAGGGCACCAGCCCCGCCTTCGCCAGGCCCGCGGCCATGCCGAACATGTTCTGCTCCGCGATGCCCGCGTTGAAAAACCGCTCCGGATACTTGTCGCCGAACCGTCCGATCTTGGTGCTCTTGGCCAGGTCCGCCGAAAGCCCCACGATCCGCTCGTCCTCCTCCGCCAGCTGGCACAACACCTCTCCATAAATCTCCGCGGCCGTCATGCTGTCCGCGTCATACACCGTCCAGGTCAATCCCTCGCTCATGGCTGGGGCCCTTCTGTTGGGGGGAAGCTTTTGCAGGGGAAACCTTTTTTGGAAAAAAGGTTTCCCCTGCACCCCTTCCAAAAAACGTTTCGGTTCGGGAATGCTTCGCATTCCCTTTGGGCATGGGAGCAGGATACGGGGAGGGGGTGGTTGGGGTCAAGGGCGGGAGGGGTGGCTGTGTGGGCTCGGTGCTTCAAACTTCAGCAGACTTACATTTTTGATTTTTTTCTAAAAATTAACTCTGTTGCTTGTATT
>JAFDHW010000051.1 GCA_019308705.1 Deltaproteobacteria bacterium | reverse complement strand
GAAGGCGTACTTTGGTACGCCGAGCCCCGATAACGCGGCCAGCGCGGAAATCAGGCGAGCCCGAAGGGTGAACAATTTTGCCCGAATGGCAGCATTCCTCCAATAATCAGACCGTCTTTGGCGCAAGACCCAAAAAACAGCTCCAACGGATTGAAAATAAAGACAAATTCGATCTCGGGCAAAATTGCTCATGAATAATCCGGGATAGGTTTTTACGAGTTTGCCGTTGACACGGCGGGGCGTGAAAGGTATGACCTCTAACCACGGGAAATCCCATGGAAAACCAACGCAAAAAAATCCTCCGGCCCACCCAGCACGCCAGGGAACAGATCTTAACCGCCATTTTGAGCGGGGAGTACCCGCCCGGCACGTCCCTGCCCGCGGAACGCGTGCTGGCGGAAAAGATCGGCGTCACCCGGCCCACCCTGCGGGAAAACCTCCAGTCCCTGGCCCGGGAAGGCTGGATCACCATCAGCCACGGCCGCCCCACCATGGTGAACAACTACTGGGAAACCGGGGGCTTAGCGCTTCTTTCCACCATCGCCAAGTACGCCGAACACTTGCCGCCGGGCTTCATCACGCAGCTTTTGGAGCTTCGGGTGGTGCTCATCCCGGCCTTTGCCGCAAGGGCATCCTGCCACGACCCCGGGGTGCTCCACGCGCACCTGAACAAGGCCAAGGACCTCCCCGACGACCCCCAGGCCTTTGCCGAGTATGATTGGGAGCTCCAGGAGCTCATGGCCCGGCATTCGGGAAACCGCATCTACCCGCTCATCCTCAACGACTTTGCCTACCTGTTCAAGAACCTGGCCCGGCTGTACTTCGAGGGGCAGCGGGGCCGCCACAGTTCCAGGAACTACTACCGGGACTTGAAGCGCGCGCTGGGCAAAGGGCCGGAGGAAGTGGAACGGCTGGTCAAGGCGGTCATGGAGGAGAGCATCGTCATCTGGAAACAGGTATCCGGGGAACAAGCCGACTAGTTTTTCAGCTGGAACGGAGGACGTATGCGCCGCTGGAACGGATGGGGAGACACCAGCATCCACATGGAAGTGCCCCCTGCGGGCAAGGGCCTTCTGGCCGAATGGGTGGGCGAGGCCGCGCCGGTTGCCGACATCGCCCTGCCGCAGTACTTGGAGAAGGTTCCCGAATCCCGCCTGCCCGAACACCCCCTGTGCTCGGCGGACAAGAAGAACCGCTTAGACCACGCCCACGGCCAGAGCCTGCCGGACTGGGTGGCCATGCGCCAGGGGCTTCTTTCCACCTTTCCCGATGTGGTGGCCCACCCGGGCGGGGCGGAGGAGGTGGAGGAGGTCCTTTCCTTTGCGGAAAAGAACGAGGCTTTGGTCATCCCCTACGGCGGCGGCACCAGCGTGGTGGGGCACCTTTCCGTGCCCAAGAGCGACCGGCCCGTGATTTCGCTTTCCCTGGAGCGGTTGAACCGGCTCCTTTCCCTGGATTCCGCCAACAACCTGGCCACGTTCGAGGCCGGGGTGGTGGGGCCGGACATCGAGGCCCAGTTGCGGGGCCACGGCTACACCCTGGGGCATTTTCCCCAGTCCTTCGAGTATTCCTCCCTGGGCGGATGGGTGGTCACCCGGTCCTCGGGCCAGCAGTCCATGCACTACGGCCGCATGGACAACCTGTTCGCCGGGGGCGAGATGCTCACCCCGACCGGCAGACTTACCATGCCCCCGTTGCCCGCGTCGGCCGCCGGGCCGGACCTGCGCCAGGTGGTCCTGGGGTCGGAGGGCCGCATGGGGGTGATCACCAAGGTCGTCTGCCGGGTTTCGGCCCTGCCCCAGAAAGACGAATTTTTCGGCATGTTCTTCCCCTCCTTTTCCCACGGCATGGAAGCGGTGCGGGAAATGGCGAGGGCAAGGCTGCCCCTTTCCATGATCCGGCTTTCCAACGCCGCGGAAACCGCCACCAACATGGCGCTCGCCGGCCACGAAACCCAGATGAACCTGTTGAAGAAATACCTGTCCATCCGGGGCCTGGACCGTAACGAGGCGTGCATGTGCCTGGTAGGGGTCATCGGCCGCCGGTCCCTGGCCGCGCAGGGCAAGAACGCCGTGCTGGCCATCGCCAAGAAGCGCCGGGGGGTTTACGTGGGCAAGCCCATGGGCGCGGCGTGGGAAAAGAAGCGTTTTTTGGCCCCCTACCTGCGGAACTCCTTGTGGGACGCGGGCTACGCCGTGGACACCCTGGAGACCTGCGTGACCTGGGACAAGGTGGCCCCGGTGATGCAGTCCGTGGAGCGGGCCATTTCCGGCGCCATGGCCAGGGAGGGGGAAAAGGCCCACGTGTTCACCCATCTTTCCCACGTGTACGCGTCGGGTTCGTCGGTGTACACCACCTTCATATGGCGCCTGGCGGACAGCCCCCAGAAGACCCTGGAGCGGTGGCGCGCCATGAAGGAGGCGGCCTCCGCGGCCATCGTGGAGGCCGGGGGCACCATCAGCCACCAGCACGGGGTGGGCGAGGACCACAAGCCCTACCTGCCCGCGGAAAAGGGGGAACTCGGCATGAAGCTCATCCGTTCCCTGGTGAAGACCGCGGACCCTGACGGCCGGATGAACCCGGGAAAACTGCTCGACTGACGGAGAGAATCCTTCCATGGAACTGGACAGCCTGCCGGAACAGTGGGACCTCGTGGTCATCGGCGGGGGGATCACCGGCGCCGGCATCCTGCGGGAGGCGGTGCGTGCGGGGTTGAAGACCCTTTTGGTGGAAAAGCGCGATTTCGCCTCCGGCACCTCCAGCCGGTCCTCCAAGCTGGTTCACGGTGGCCTGCGCTACCTCAAGCAGGGCAAGCTCTTTCTCACCAAGGCTTCGGTGGAAGAGCGCTGCCGGCTGCTCAACGAGGCCCCGGGGCTGGTGGAGCCCCTGGGCTTCTTGTGGCCGCTGTATGCCGGGCAGAGGCCGGGCAAGACGGCCATGTCCCTGGGCCTGACTCTTTATGACATGCTTTCCGGCCGGAAGCAGCACGAATTCCTGGACCCGGCCCGCTTCGCCCTCATGGCCCCCCACATCCGGCAGGAGGGGCTGAAGGGCGGCTTCCGGTTCACCGACGCCCAGGTGGACGACGCCCGGCTGGTGCAGCGGCTCATCAACGAGGCGCAGGCCGCGGGCGGCACGGCGGTCAACTATGTCTCCGCCGTGCAGATCAAGCGCCGCCGGGGCCGCCGCGCCAAGGAAGTGGTGGGCGTGGAGGTGGAGGACACGGACACCCAGAAGACCCGCTCCTTCTCCTGCCGGGCGGTGATCAACGCCACGGGCTGGTGGGCGGAGACCATCCATCCCTCGCCGAACCCCAAGCGCCACCTGCGGCCCTTGCGGGGCAGCCACCTGGTTTTCCCCTACCACAAGCTGCCCGTGGCCCAGGCCATCACCTTCATACACCCGGGCGACGGCCGGCCCGTGTTTGCCATTCCCTGGGAAGGCGTGGTGCTCCTGGGCACCACGGACGTGGACCACAGGGAGGACGTATACACCGTGCCCTCCATGAGCCGGCAGGAGCGCGACTACCTCTTGGAGGCGGCAAGGAGCGTGTTCCCCTTCCTGGACCTTTCCGCGGCCGACTGCATGGCCACCTTCGCCGGGGTGCGGCCCGTGCTCTCCTCGGGCAAGAAGGACCCTTCCAAGGAATCCCGGGAGCACGTGGTGTGGGTGAACAAGGGCCTGGTGACCGTGACCGGCGGCAAGCTCACCACGTTCCGCCGCTTGGCCGCCGACGCCCTAAGGGCCGTGGCCCCCTTCCTGACCCGGACGCTCAACCTGAACCTTTCCGCGCCGGTGTTCGAGAGCGTGCCCCAGGCCCCGCCGCGGGAGAACCGGGGGCTTTCGCCGGAAACCTGGCGGCGGCTGTATGGCCGGTACGGCCGGGCCGCGGAGGAACTTGTCAAGGGGTCGAAGGAAAAGGACCTGGAAACGGCGCCCGGCACCCACACCCTGTTTGCCGAGCTGCCCTGGGCCGCGGCCAACGAATCCGTGCGGCACCTTCCGGACCTCCTCCTCCGCCGCACCCGTCTGGGGATCCTCACCCCCCAGGGGGCCCGGGAGCACCTGCCCCGTGTCCGGTCCCTGTGCCAGCCGGTTTTGGGCTGGGACGACGAGCATTGGGAAAAGGAGGAGGCGGATTACCTGGACCTGTGGAACCGGGCCTATTCCTGCCCCACATGATCCCGGGATAGGAACAACCGCCGGGCTCTTTTCCCCCGGCTGGTTTATGCTACGCGATGAAAGACATCCTTTTCGCCATCGACAACGGCACCCAGAGCCTGCGCGCCCTGGCCTTCGACCCGCAGGGCAACCTTCTGGCCAAGCATAGGGTGCCTTTTGAGCCCTACTATTCGGAGCACCCCGGTTGGGCGGAGCAGGATCCGGAGGTGTGGTGGGATGCCCTGTGCACGGCCTGCCGCACGCTCCTTGAAAACCCCGAGGTCGCCGTGGACCGGGTGGCCGGAGTGTCTGTCACCACCCAGCGGGGCACGGTGGTGTGCACGGACGCCGAGGGCCGGGTGCTCCGGCCCGCCATTCTGTGGCTGGACCAGAGAAAGGCCAACGACCTCATGCCCCTTGGGGGCCTGTGGGGCGCGGCCTTCCGCGCGACGCGGCTTTCGCCGGTCATCGAACACTTGCGCCGGGAGGCGGAAAGCACCTGGATCTCCACCTACCAGCCGGAAACCTGGAAAGCCACGGACAAGTTCTTGTTGCTGTCCGGCTGGCTCACCCACCGGCTCACCGGTGAATTCGTGGACTCGGCGGGTTGCCAGGTGGGCTACATCCCCTTTGACTACAAGAAGCTTTCCTGGGCCGCGCCCTGGGAGTGGCGCTGGAGCGCGCTGAACATCTCCCCCTCCCAGATGCCCCGGCTGGTGCCGCCGGGAAAGCCCCTGGGGAAGATCACCCGCCGGGCCGCGGAGGAGACCGGGCTGCCCGAGGGCCTGCCGGTCATCGCCGCGGCCGCGGACAAGGCCTGCGAGGTCATCGGCTCCGGCGCCCTGGACCCCTCCGTGGGGGCGGTCTCCTACGGCACCACCGCCACCATCAACGTATCCACGGAAAAGTACTTTTCCCCCATTCCCCTGCTGCCGCCCTACCCCTCGGCCATTCCCGGCCGCTACGCCGCCGAGGTGCAGGTATACCGCGGGTTCTGGATGGTTTCCTGGTTCAAGGAGCAGTTCGGCTACGAGGAGAGGCTGGCCGCGGAAGCCGCGGGGGTGGAGGCGGAAACCCTGTTCGAGAACATGGTGGACGAGGTGCCGCCGGGGTCCATGGGCCTCATGCTCCAGCCCCTGTGGACGCCGGGGCTCAAAAATCCCGGCCCCGAGGGCAAGGGCTCCATCATCGGGTGGGGCGACGTGCACACCAAGGCCCACCTGTACCGGGCCATCCTGGAGGGCTTGGCCTACGCCCTGCGGGAAGGGGCGGAGCGCATCCAGAAAAAGAGCAAGACCCCCATGGAAAAGCTGGCGGTCTCCGGCGGCGGCTCCCAGAGCGACCACGCCATGCAGATCACCGCGGACGTGTTCGGCCTGCCCGCGGTACGTCCCCACCTGTACGAGACCTCGGGCCTGGGGGCGGCCATGGACCTGGCCGTGGGCCTTGGCATCCACCCGGATTTTGAAACCGCCGTGGCTGCCATGACCCGGCCGGGCGCCGTGTTCACCCCGGACGAGAAGAACCACCGGCTCTACGACGAGCTTTACGAAGACGTGTACAAGAAGATGTACAAGCGTCTGAAACCCTTGTACAAGCGCATCCGGGAAATCACGGGGTATCCCTGAGGGCTCAGACCAGGGCGCGGATGAACGCCACCAAAGACGGGATGTCCGGCGGAGATGAAGAGAAAGGCGGGCAAGGCAAGGTGAAGGGGGCGTGCTTCCCGCACGCCGACCGAGCCGCGTCCGCAGCCCAACGCAGCCATTCGCTCTTCCGGACGCCCTGCTATAATCCCATGAACCTTGCGGCGATGATCTTCATGATCTCGTTGGTGCCGGCGAAGATGGACAGGATGCGCACGTCGCGGAAGGCCCTGGCCAGGGGAAATGCCTCCAGCATGGCGGGTTCACCCACCAAATCGATGGCCCGGTCCACGATGCGCTTGGCCATCTCCGTGCACCAGTACTTGGCCATGGACACCTCCACCACCACGTTCTCGCCCTTGATGTGGCTAAGGATCAGGTTGTCCAGGAAGGTTCGGCCCAGGCGCACCTCGGCGGCCATCTCCACCAGGGCGAACTGGGTGGCCTGGAACTTGGACAGGGGTTTTCCCTCCCTTGTGGTGGCGGTCTTCAGGTAGTCGATGAGTTTTTCCAGCACCAGTTCGGCCGCGGCCACGCCGCCCAGGGCGCACACCAGGCGCTCCTGCTGGAGCTTCTGCATGAGCATGAGAAACCCCGCGCCCTTTTCCCCCAGCATGTTCTCTTCGGGGATGCGGCAGTCGGAGAAGAACAGCTCCGCCGTGTCCTGGCTCCACATGCCCATCTTGTCCAGGTGCCGGCCACGGGTAAACCCCTTGGTGCCGTCCTCCACCAGATACAGGCTGATGCCCTGGTAGGGGTTCTCCACGTCCGGGTTTCTGGCGGCAACGATACACAGCCCCGTGTTGATGCCGTTTGAGATAAAGGTCTTGGTGCCGTTTAGGATCACCTCGCCGTTTTCATGGACCGCGGTGGTTTCCATGGAGGACAGATCGCTGCCCACCCCGGGCTCGGTCATGGCCACCGAGGTAATGATCTCGCCGGTAACGCAGCGGGGCAGGTACTTCTTTTTCTGCTCCTCGGTGCCGAAGGCCTCGATGTAGGGCACCACCACGTCGGAATGCAGCGTGCTCATGAGCCCGGAGTGCCCGGTGCGGGCCATTTCCTCGGAGATGATCACCGAGTGGAGGAAATCCTTGCCGTGGCCGCCGTATTCCTTGGGCACCGCGGTGCACAAAAACCCCGCCTCGCCCATCTTGCGCCAAGCCTCCTTGGGCACCATGTGGTCGGCCTCCCACTTCTCCACGTGGGGAGTGATCTCGGCTTCCAGGAACTCGCGGACCCGGGCTCGGAACTCGTGGTGTTCGTCGGTGTAGGGAAGGATCTGCATGGTCAGGCTCCTTGGTCGCGGATGGGAAACCGGTGCCTTTTTCCCTGGCCGTCCATCAGGACCACGGCCTGGTATTTCTTCCACAGGACAGGGTCCAGGTAGCAGTAAAAGGCGCCCGTCCGCCCCGGGGCCAGGGTCCAGCCGCCCGGGGGATACAGGTTCTTGATCACCAGGTCCGGTCCGCCGCCCAGAAGCGTCAGCCGGGAATGGATGAAAACTTCCTTGGGCCCCGCGTTTTCCACGTGGACCTCAAGGTTCTGGTCCCACAGCCCGCAGCACTTCTTGGCCAGAATCTCCTCCATGGAGGAATTCATGAAAAACCGGGCTTTTAACATGGTGCATCCCCCGCCCCGGCAAAGAGCCCGGCCAGGGCGGGGGTATCGTCCTTTATGCTATGCGTCGTATTTTCCCACGATGGAAATGGCGCACACGTTCTGGAACGGAAACCCGCCCAGGTTGTGGGTGAGCCCGTACTTGGGGTTGTCGAGCTGGCGGTCGCCGGCGCGGCCGTTCAGTTGCAGATACATCTCGTAGATCATCCGGAGGCCCGAGGCGCCGATGGGATGTCCGAAGCACTTCAGCCCCCCGTCGATCTGGCAGGGCACGCCTCCGTCGGCGTCGTAGAACCCGTCCAGCACGTCCTTGACCGCGCCGCCGCGGGGAGAGATGTGCAGGTCCTCGTAGGTGACCAGCTCGGTGATGGAGAAGCAGTCGTGCACCTCCATCATGGAAATCTCCTCGCGGGGGTTCTTGATGCCCGCTTCCTCGTAGGCCCGCTTGGAGGCAATGGTGGTGGTGACGAAGTGGTCGCCGTCCCACTCGTTGAAGGAAAGTTCCTCGCCGTTGGAAAGCGCCAGCTGCAAGGCCTTGACGGAAATGAAGTCCTTCTTGCCCAGTTTCTTGGCGATCTCCGGGGTGGTGACGATGGCGCAGGCGGACCCGTCGGACACGCCGCAGCAGTCGAACAGCCCCAACGGGTAGGCCACGATGGGCGAGGCCTTGACCTGGGCCTCGGTGACCACCTTGCGAAGATGCGCCTTGGGGTTCTTGGCCCCGTTGGCGTGGCTCTTCACCGAGATGTGCGCCATGGCGTCCTTCACGTCGTCCATGGGAATCTTGTACTTGGCCGAGTAGGCCGACGCCAACTGGGCGAAGGAGCCCGGCGCGGTGAGGTTGGGCCACCACTGCCAGGGCAGGCTGCCGCCGTTGGACCCGGGGTTGGGCAGGCCGCCGTAGCCCGTGTCCTTGAGCTTTTCCAGGCCCTGGGCCAGGCAGATGTCGTAAGCCCCGGAGGCCACGGCGTACACCGCGCCGCGGAACGCCTCGGTGCCCGTGGCGCAGTAGTTCTCGCAACGGGTCACGGGGATGAAGGGCAGGCGCAGGTTCACCGAAAGCGGCAGCGCGCTCTTGCCCACGTTGATTTCCTCCAGGCAGGTGCCGAACCACGCCGCCTGGATGTCGTTCACGTCGATTCCGGCGTCCTCGATGCACTCCTCGAACGCCTCCACCATGAGTTCCTCGCCGCCCACGTCCCAGCGCTCGCCGAACTTGGTGCAGCCCATACCGATGATGGCAACCTTGTCCTTGATACCTGTGGCCATGGTTGATCCCTCCTCTTATTTGGGTGGGGAAAAGAGTTTTTCGATGAGCTGGGACTTCATGATGTCTCCCTCGATCTTGAGCTTGCCCGAGGTGTAGAGCTGCATGGGGTTGAGCTTGCCCAGGGAGATGCCGATGAAGTCGGCGGCGGACATCTTCAGCGTGGTGGTGGGGGAGTCGGCCTTCTTCTTCTCCACCTTGCACTCGCCGTCGGCCACGGTGACGGCCCAATCCCCGCCGCCCGGGCCTTCGATCTCGTACTGGAACACCACGTTCACCCCGGCCGCCTTGTCGGCGTTGAAGAACTGGGGCATCATCTCGAACACCTCGTCCACGGAGACCTCGCCGCCGCCGCCTGCCGCGGGGGCCTGCTCGGGGGCCGGGGCCGCTTCCTTGGCTCCCGGGGGCTTGGCCTCGGCCAGGGCCATGAGCGCGGACGTGGCGTCGGAGATGTCCTTGGCCCCTTCCAGGCTGTTGATGGCGTCCCAGGCGTCCTCGATGTCCTCGACGGTGGGCGCCTTGCCCTCTTCGCCCAGTTTGATGGCCTGGCCGGTCATGATCTCCGCCCGCTGGTAGTAGCCCATGCCCGCGCAGAACACGTCGCCGGAAACCTGGCACTGGTCGGAGCACAGGTAGAGCACCATGGGCGAAACGTACTCGGGCTTGCTCTTCTCGAACACCTCCGGCGGCATCACGTCCTCGGTGAGGCGGGAGGCGGCCAAAGGCGCGATGGTGTTCACCTTGATATTGTACTTGGCGCCCTCGATGGCCAGCGTGTTGGCCAGGCCCACCAGGGCCATCTTGGCCGCGGAGTAGTTGGTCTGGCCGAAGTTGCCGTAAAGCCCCGCGGCGGAGGTGGTCATGACCACCCGGCCGTAGCCCTTTTCCCGCAGGATGGGCCAGGCCGCCCGGGTGACGTTGTAGGAGCCGTTCAGGTGCACGGCCAAAACCGCGTTCCAGTTTTCCGGCTCCATCTTCATGAAGCTCTTGTCGCGGAGGATGCCCGCGTTGTTGATGACGATGTCCACGGTGCCGAACTTGTCCACCGCGGCCTTGATGATGTTCTCCCCGCCCTCGGGGGTGGCCACGTTGTCGTAGTTGGCCACGGCCTCGCCGCCGGCGGCGACGATCTCGTCCACCACCTTCTGGGCCGGGGTGGCGTCCGCGCCCGTGCCGTCGCGCGAGCCGCCCAGGTCGTTGACCACCACCTTGGCCCCCAGCTTGGCCAGTTCAAGGGCGTACACCTTGCCCAGGCCGCCGCCCGCGCCGGTGACCACCGCCACCTGGCCGTCGAACCGGATCTTGTCCATTTCCAGCATGGCTTCCCGGTCCGGCGTGGCTTTCCAGAAGTAGTTGGTGAACCCGCGCTCCTTGTCCACGTACCGCCGCCGGAAGACCATCCTCATGGGCAGGCCCACCTTCAGCTCGTCGGGGTCGCAGTCCGTGAAGTCGGCCATGAACCGGCCGCCGCCCTCGAACTGGACCATGCCGTACTTGTTGGGCGGGTCCAGGGACACGGAGAGCATGT
>JAFDHW010000050.1 GCA_019308705.1 Deltaproteobacteria bacterium | reverse complement strand
GCTCGCCCGATTTCCGCGCTGGCCGCGTTATCGGGGCTCGGCGTACCAAAGTACGCCTTCACCCCTCTAGCCTTGCCAGCACGGAAATCAGGCTTCGTGAATAATCCGGGTTATTCGGTGAAATTTTTCATGAATGATTCGGGCTAGGATTTTTTCGTCTTTTCCGGGGCTTTTTTCTTCTTTTTGGGCGGACGGGCCAGGGCGGACAACAGTTCCGCGCCCAGGGCGGATTTTTGCCAGTCGCGGATTTCCTCCATCCGGTCCAGGTCTTCCCGGGTCTTGGGGCAGGAGGCGGCCAGGGCGCGGATCTGGGCGTTGTTCAGCATGATGCCCGGGTCGAGCGCCAGGGTCTCGGCGTACTCGGCGCGCCATTCTTTCAGGCTCTGGACCCTGCGGCTCACCCGGTGGTCCACCCGGGTGCGCGGGGGGCGGGGATAGACCGGCAGCTCCTTTTCCGGCAGGGCCATGGCCGCTTTCACCCGGGGCAGGATCTTTTTTCCGAACAGCCGCACCTGCTTGGGGGTCACGTTGTCTATGGCCTCCAGTTCCTTCATGGTGCGGGGCTTTTTTTCCGCGATGCGCAACAGGCTGTGGTTGCCCATGACCTTGAAGGGCGGCCTGTCCAGGCGTCTGGCCTCCTCGTCGCGGAACACAAGCAGGCTTTCCAGCACGGCCAGGGTGCGCCGGTTCAGCCGGCCGGCGCCCTTGAACCGCAAAAACAACGGCTCGCCGTTGGGCTCGAAGGGCCGCACCCCGCAGAGCAGGGAAGATTCCTCTACGGCCCACTCCAGCCGGCCCGCGGCCTTCAGATCCTCTGCCAGGCCGTGGGCCAGTTCCAGGAGATATACGGTGTCCATGGCCGCGTAGTCCAGCATGTCCCGTGGCAGGGGGCGCCTGGACCAGTTGCTCTTCTGGTACTTCTTCTCCAGGTGCACGCCGAACCGCTCCGCGATGAGGTTGGCCAGCCCGATTTCCCGGTAGCCCAAAAAGCAGGCCGCCACCTGGGTGTCGAACAGGTTGGCCACGCAGATGCCGAAGTCGCGGTAGAGGCTGCGGATGTCGTAGTCCGCCCCGTGGAAGACCTTGCGTATCCCCGGGTTTGCGAACGCCGGCGCCAGGGGGGAGAGGTCGCCCACGGCCAGGGGATCCACCACCCAGTTTTTTCCGCAGGCGGAAAACTGCAACAGGCAGACTTTTTCCTGGTAGTGGTACATGCTGTCGGCTTCCAGGTCCACGGCCATCTCGCTGCACGAGGACAGCTCCCCGGCCAGGTCCCGGACGCCTTCAGGGGTCTGGACGAACGTGTATTCGGGCTTTGGGTCCTCGGGAATATCGGGTTGGGGGTTGGTCATGGCCAAACGTCTTCTTCCATGCTCTCGGCGCGGGTCAACCGGTTCGGGCCGTCCCGCGGGGCGGGGCCGGGAAGCGCGGCTCCGCGCCCACTATACAACCACCGGCGCCTTTTGTCATGGGCGTGTTGCCGTGACGGCCAGGGACCCGGGACGGCGGAAAAATCAGGCCCCCAAGGCCCGCGCCAGGCTTTCGGGCAAGTATACGCCGTTGGCGCCGGGTTTACAATTTGCCGTAAATGGTAATCATTATTGACAGATTCGATGGCTTTTTGGGGCATTCACAAACGCCGGTTTCGGGGCGCCGGCCTTCGTGGACAGGGACGGTTCCCACACCTCTTTTTCAGGGGCCGGTTCGCCGGTGGTCCGGCCGGGACCGGAGGCCTGGAATCAAGGCGGGGGGGCGGGATCCGCGGCGGGCTTTTCGGGCGGGCGGGATTCCTTGACCCGAACCGTTTATTGTAGTAGGGGAATTCCGGCCGGGCTGTCCCGGCCGCAGGAAAAAGAAAACCCCGGCTGCCCCGGAGGGCGCCGCGGGCGAGAGAACCATAGGAAATTACGTCAAAAAATAATCTGTAGAGCATAACTCCCGGAAGGCTTGGGGCGAAAACCGCTGCTTACGTGGAGCCGCCCGTGGAGTCCGCAATTTTCCGCCCCGGGATTCGCCCGGGGGGTTTTTTGCGGCCGCCCGTCGCCCGCCGGCCCGGGCGGGGGCGCATTGCCTGATCTTTTTTCCCGGGGCCTCGGGTGGGGCCCGGGTTGGGGTAAAACACGCGCGAGGATAGCGACATGAAGGATGACAACAAGGCCAAAACCGGCGCCGTAATGGTGGTGGGCGCGGGCATTGCGGGAATGCAGTCCGCGCTGGACCTGGCCAACTCCGGCTACTACGTGTACCTGGTGGAGAAAAGTTCGGCCATCGGCGGCTTGATGAGCCAGCTGGACAAGACCTTCCCCACCAACGACTGTGCCATGTGAGTGATCTCGCCCAAACTGGTCGAGGTCGGCCGGCACTTAAACATCGAGCTCATCACCAACGCGGAACTCATGGAACTTTCCGGCGAACCCGGCAGGTTCACCGCCAAGGTCCACCAGGAGCCGCGTTACATTGACATTTCCAAGTGCACCTCCTGCGGCGAGTGCGCCAAGGTGTGCCCCATCTCCGTGGGCGACGAGTACAACCAGTGTCTGAACGAGCGCAAGGCGGCGTTCAAGCGCTACGCCCAGGCCATTCCCGGGGCCTACGCCATCAGCAAGCGGGGCACCGCGCCCTGCAAGGCCACCTGCCCGGCCCATCCCTCCATCCAGGGGTTCATCGCCTTGATGAACCAGGGCAAGTTCGAGGAGGCCCTGAAGCTCTTCAAGGACGAGCACCCGTTCCCCGGGGCCTGCGGCCGGGTGTGTCACCATCCCTGCGAGGCGGAGTGCACCAGAAACGACGTGGACCAGCCCCTGTCCATCCGCAACCTCCACCGCTTTTTGGCGGACCGCGACATGGAAGGGGAAATGTACATCCCCGAATGCGAGCCGCGGCGGGAAGACGACAAGGTGGCGGTCATCGGCTCCGGGCCCGCGGGCATCACCTGCGCCTGGCAGCTGGCCAGGAAGGGCTACGCCGTCACGGTGTTCGAGAAGCTTCCCGAGCCCGGCGGCATGATGCGGGTGGGCATCCCCGAGTACCGCCTGCCGCGTGACGTCCTGGCCAACGAGATCAAGGTCGTCCAGGACATGGGCGTCGAGATCAAGTGCGGGGTGGAGTTCGGCAAAGACATCACTTTGGACGGCCTGAAGGCCGACGGCTACAAGGCGGTCTTTTTGGCCACCGGCCTGCACAAGGGCCGCAAGCTCGGCGTGCCCGGCGAAGACCTGCCCGGCGTGCTCCAGGGCGTGGATTTCCTGCGCGACGCCGCCCTGGGCAAGAACCCCGCCATCGGCGAGAAGGTGGTGGTGGTGGGCGGCGGCAACGTGGCCGTGGACGTGGCCCTGACCGCCAAGCGCCTGGGTGCCAAGGACGTGAAGATGGTCTGCCTGGAGTCCCGCGAGGAAATGCCCGCCTGGGACTACGAGATCACCGAGGCCGAGGAGCAGGAGGTGGAGATCGCCAACTGCTGGGGCCCCAGGGAGTTCATCGAAAAGGACGGCAAGGTGGCCGGCGTATCCTTCAAGGCCTGCACCGCGGTGTTCGACGAACAGCGCCGGTTCAATCCCCGGTACGACGAGTCCACCACCACGGACATGGAGGCGGACACCGTCATCGTGGCCATCGGGCAGAGCGCGGACCTCTCCTTTGCCGATACCCAGTCCGTGGAAACCACCCCCCGGGGCGGCCTGGCCGCGGACCCCGTCACCCTGCAAACCCCCCTTGATTGGGTGTTCGCAGGCGGCGACGTGTTCTACGGCCCAAGAAGCGTGGTGGAGGCGGTGGAGAGCGGCAAGACAGCCGCGGAGAGCATCCACCGCTTTGTCACCGGCGCGGACCTTGCCGAGGGCCGGGAAAAGAAGTGGGATTTCGTCAAGCCCGACACCGAAGAGGAGCCCAAGAAGCCCCGGGTGGAGCCTGCCTGCCTGCTGCCGCAGGACCGCGAGGGCAACTTCAAGGAAGTGACCTGCGCGTTTTCCGAAGAGGATGCCCTGGAAGAAGCCTCCCGGTGCCTGAAGTGCGGCATCTGCTCCGAGTGCTACCAGTGCGTGGAGGCCTGCCTGGCCAAGGCGGTGATCCACGACGACCAGCCCAAGGACCTGACCCTGGAGGTGGGCTCCGTGGTGCTGTGTCCGGGCAGCGAGATTTATGATCCCACGCCCCTGGAGAACCAGTACCACTACAAGTCCCACCCCAACGTGCTCACCAGCCTGGAGTTCGAGCGGTACCTCTCGGCCTCCGGCCCCACCATGGGCCACCTCGTCCGCCCGTCGGACGAGGCGGAGCCCAAGAAGGTGGCCTGGTTGCAGTGCGTGGGCTCCCGGGACACCAACCAGTGCGGAAACGGCTACTGCTCCTCGGTGTGCTGCATGTACGCCATCAAGGACGCCATGATCGCCAAGGAGCACGCCAAGGGCGACTTGGACTGCGCCATCTTCAACATGGACATCCGGACCTTTGGCAAGGACTACGAAAAATACCTGGAACGCGCCCGGGACAAGGAGGGCGTGCGGTTCGTCAAGGCCAGGGTCCACACCATCGACCCGGTGCCGGGCGACCCCAACCGGCTGTCTTTGCGCTACGCGGACGAGGCCGGGAACATCCATGTGGAGGAGTTCGACATCGTGGTGCTCTCGGTGGGCCTGCGGATCCCCGAATCCGTGGGACAGCTTGCCCACCGGCTGCACGTCGACATGGACCAGTACCGGTTCGCGGCCACCGACCCCTTCACCCCGGTGTCCACTTCCCGGCCGGGCGTGTACGCCTGCGGCGTGTTCGCCGGACCCAAGGACATCCCCAGTTCGGTGACGGAAGCCTCCGCCGCCGCGGCCGCGGCTGTAAGCGGGCTGGCCGAGGCGCGGGGCACGTTGCTCAAGACCGTGGAGTTCCCCGCCGAGCGCGACGTGACCGGGGAGGAGCCGCGCATCGGCGTGTTCCTCTGCAAGTGCGGCATCAACATCGCCGGCGTGGTGGACATGGACGCCCTGGAGGAATACACCAAGAAGCTTCCCGGCGTGGTCTACGTGGGCACCAACCTGTTCACCTGCTCCCAGGACACCCAGGACATCATGAAGGAGGTCATCGCGGAACAGAAGTTAAACCGCGTGGTGGTGGCCTCGTGCACGCCCAAGACCCACGAGGGCATCTTCATGGACACCCTGGAGTCCTCGGGCCTGAACAAGTACCTGTTCGAGATGGCCAACATCAGGAACCAGGACTCCTGGGTGCATTCCAAGGACCCGGAGCAGGCCACGGAAAAGGCCAAGGACCTGGTGCGCATGGCCGTGGCCCGGGCCGCCACCTTGGACCCGCTGCACGAGAAGAAGATTCCCGTGCACCACAAGGCCCTGGTGATCGGCGGAGGCGTGGCCGGCATGACCGCTGCGCTGGCTTTGGCCGACCAGGGATACCCCGTGGCCCTGGTGGAAAAGGAAGCCGCCCTGGGCGGCTTCGCCAACAAGCTTTTCCACACCATCGAGGGCGCGGACATCAAGAAATCCGTGGCCGACCTGGTGGAAAAGGTGGGCGCCCACGAAAACGTGGAGGTGATCACCAACGGGCTCATCACGGACTTCACCGGGTTTATGGGCAACTTCGTCACCAGGGTGCTGGTGGGCCCGGAGATGGTGGAGAAGAAGATCGAGCATGGCGTGACCGTGGTGGCCACCGGCGCCTCGGAATACCAGCCCACGGAATACCTCTACGGCCAGGACGAGCGGGTGATGACCCAGACCCAGCTCTCCGACAAGCTGGAAGAGGGATACGCCAAGGACCTGGACCGGGTGGTGATGATCCAGTGCGTGGGCAGCAGGAACGAGGAGAACAAGAACTGCTCCCGGATCTGCTGCCAGGCCGCGGTGAAGAACGCCCTTCATATAAAGAAGGACAACCCGGACGCCGAGGTGTTCGTTCTGTACCGCGACATGCGCACCTACGGGCTTCTGGAGGACTACTTCACCAAGGCCCGCAAAGCCGGGGTCAAGTTCTTCCGCTACGACCCCGAGGACCCGCCCCGGGTGGAGTCCGCCGACTCCGGCGTGCAGGTGACCTTCACGGACCACGTGCTGGGCAAAAAGCTCCAGGTGGACGCGGACTGCCTCGCCCTCTCCGCGGGCATGCGGCCTTCGGACGTCGGCGAACTGGCCACCATCATGAAGCTCGGGACCAACGAGGAAGGCTATTTCATCGAGGCCCACGTGAAGCTGAGGCCCGTCGACATGGCCACCGAGGGCATTTTCGTGGCCGGCACGGCCCACGGGCCCAAGCTTCTGTCCGAGACCACGGCCCAGGCCCTGGCCGCCGCGGCCCGCGCGGCCACCTACCTGTCCAAGGACCAGCTCACCCTGTCCGCGGTCACCGCCAAAGTGGACCAGGACCGCTGCGCGTCGTGCCTGATCTGCGTGCGTTCCTGCCCCTTCGGCGTGCCCAGGATCAACGAGGACGGGGTGTCGGAAATCGACGAAGCCCTGTGCCATGGTTGCGGGGTGTGCGCATCCGAGTGCCCGGCCAAGGCCATCACCCTGTCCTGGTACGCGGACAACCAGATTATGAGCAAGGTGGATGCTCTTTTGGAGGGAGTGCTATGAGCAGCAACTTCGAACCGGTCATCCTGGCCTTTTGCTGCAATTACTGAGGGTACACCGCCGCGGACCTGGCAGGTTCGATGCGACTGGATTATCCCACCAACGTGAAGATCATCCGGGTGCCCTGCACCGGCAAGGTGGATCTTCTGCACCTTCTGCACGCCTTTGAAAAAGGCGCGGACGGCGTGTACGTGGTGGGCTGCATGGAAGGCGAGTGCCACTACAACGGCGGAAACTTCCGGGCCAAGAAACGCGTGGCTCAGGCGGCCGCCATACTGGACGCCGTAGGCGTGGGCGGGGAGAGGGTGCGCATGTACAACCTTTCCTCCTCCGAGGGGCCGAAGTTCGCGGCCTACGCCAAGGAGATGACCGATCATATCCGGGAACTGGGGCCGAACCCCATCAAGGCCAAGATAAAGAATCAGCAGGCCGCTTGAGGAGGATCCAGCCATGATCGTGGCGAAGCAGAAACCTTTTGAAGAAATAGTCGACATGGTGAAGGACGCCGACAAGCTCCTCATCGTGGGGTGCAACGAGTGCGTCACCGTGTGCGAGGCGGGGGGCAAGAAGGAAGTGGGCATCCTGGCCTCGGCGTTGCGGATGTATTTCGCCAACCAGGGCAGGGAGGTGCAGATCGACGAGCGCACCTTGGAGCGCCAGTGCGACCATGAGTACCTGGAGGAGATCCGGGACATCGCGGACACCTACGACGCCATCCTTTCCTTGGCGTGCGGCGTGGGCGTCCAGTTCATGGCCGAGAAATACCACTCCCAGTTCGTGTACCCCGGGGTGAACACCTGCTTTTTGGGGGCCACCGAGGAACGGGGGGTGTGGACGGAGCGCTGCCAGGCCTGCGGGTCCTGCATCCTGGCCGTCACCGGCGGGATCTGCCCCGTCTCCCGCTGCGCCAAGCGGATTTTGAACGGCCCCTGCGGCGGCTCGACCAAGGGCAAGTGCGAGATCAACAAGGAAGTGGACTGCGCCTGGCAGCTCATCGTGGACCGGCTGAAAGCCCTGGATCGGTTTTCGGACTACGAGAAGATCACGCCGTTGAAGGACTGGTCCACGGACCGGGCGGGCGGGCCCCGCAAGGTTGTCAGGGAGGACGTGAAGCTATGACAAGCCCCAAAACCCCCAGCAAGCTGGAAAAGATCCTCGCCGCCGGGCACCTGGCCGTCACCTCCGAGTGCGGGCCTCCCCGGGGCAGCGACATCGCCGAGGTGGAGAAGAAGGCCAACCTCATCAAGGACCACGTGGACGCCATCAACGTGACGGACAACCAGACTTCCGTCACCCGCCTGTGCTCGCTGGCCGCCTGCATCAAGATCAAGCAGATGGGGCTGGAGCCGGTATTGCAGATGGTGACCAGGGACAGGAACCGCATCGCCCTGCAGTCCGACATCCTGGGCGCGGCGGCCTTTGACATCTGCACCATGCTGTGCCTTTCCGGCGACCACCAAAGCTTCGGCGACTGCGCCACGGGCCAGAACGTCTACGACCTGGACAGCATGCAGCTCATCCAGACCGTGCGCCACATGCGCGACGAGGGCAAGTTCCTGGGCGGCGCGGACATCCACCGTCCGCCGCAGATGTTCGTGGGCGCGGCGGCCAACCCCTTTGCCGATCCCTACGAGATCCGCGTGCCCCGGCTGGCCAAGAAGATCGCCGCGGGCGCGGAGTTTATCCAGACCCAGTGCATCTACAATATTGACAAATTCGAGGACTGGATAAGAATGGCAAGGGAGAGGGGTCTGACCGAGAAGGTGTACATCCTTGCCGGCGTGACCCCCCTAAAGAGCGCGGGCATGGCCAAGTACATGAAGAACCGCGTGCCGGGCATGGACGTGCCCGACGAGGTGGTTCAGCGGATGGCCGACACCCCCAAGGAAAAGCAGGCCGAGGAAGGGATCAAGATCTGCATCGAGACCATCCAGCGCCTGAAGGAGGTTCCCGGGGTGGCGGGCTTCCACATCATGGCCATCGAGTGGGAGGAAATGGTCCCCCGCATCGTGGAGGAATCGGGCCTGTATCCGCGCCCTGCCGTGGACTAGCCGCCGCCTTTCTTCGGACTTCCGGCGGCCCCGAGGAGGCACACGGATGACCGGAGCAAAGCGGATCTTGGTGGTGGACGACGAGCCGGATTTCGCGGACATCGTGAAATCCTACCTGGAGAAGGAGGGGTTTTTGGTGGACGTGGCCTACGACGGGGCGCAGGCCCTGGAGAAGGTCCGCCGGAACCCGCCCGACGCCCTGGTGCTGGACGTGATGATGCCGAAAAAGGACGGCTACCAGGTGTGCGCGGAACTCAAGGCCGACGAGAAGACCGCGGACATCCCCATCGTCCTGTTGACCGCCGTGGCCAGCCACGTGACGTCAACGCGCTATTCGCACTACGACGGCATGAGCACGGAAGCGGACGACTACATCCCCAAGCCGGCCACCGCCGAGCAGATCACCGAAAGCATAAAGTTGCTTTTGGAATAGAGAAAAGCCGCCTCCCGGCGGCAAGCGAACCGGGCAGACCGGCCGCCCCCTGTTTCCGGGGCGGCCGGTCCTGTTTGGTGGGGAAGCCGTTTCCCAAGGGCGGGCAATGCCAAGGGGTGACGAATGGTGGTGCCCGGAATTTCCCGCAGCTTTGTTTCGGATATGGCGTCCCGGGACCGGAGCTTGGTCCCCGCCGGACCATGGCGCGCAGGACGGCAGGCTGAATTCCGCGGGATGCTTTTCCGGCTTCCTTGCCCTCGGCCTTTCCGCTCCGCCTCGCGGCGTTTGGGATTTTCCTTGATTCGCGGGGAGGCGGTGGGCTAATGCACTTCAAAAACGCATTTTACCCAAGGAGGTCCCCATGCCCCCCAAGCTCGTGTTCGCCTTGGACGTGCCGGGCAAGAAGACCGCCCTCGCCTGGGCCGACCGCCTTTCCGGCCTGGTGCCCGTTTACAAGGTGGGCCTGGAGCTTTTCACCGCCGAGGGGCCGGGCCTGGTGCGGGAGCTGAAGGGCCGGGGGCTGGAGGTGTTTTTGGACCTCAAGTTTCTGGACATTCCCGCCACGGTGCGCCGGGCCATGGAGCGGGTGGCCGCCCTGGGCGCGGACTTGGCCACGGTGCACGCCACCGGCGGCCCGGAGATGCTGGCCGCCGCCGTGGAGGGAGCAAGAGGCCAGGTGAAGGTCCTGGGCGTGACCCTGCTCACTTCCATAGAGTCCCATGGCCGGCCGTCGCAAGATATTGTTCTGGACCGTGCGGAAAAGGCCGCGGCGGCAGGGCTTTCCGGGGTGGTTTGCTCGGGCAGGGAGGCCGCGGCGGTGAAAAAGCAATACCCGAGCCTGCTGGTGGCGTGCCCGGGCATCCGCCCGGCCGGCGGGGACGCGGGCGACCAGAAGCGGGTGGTCACTCCGGCCGGGGCCGCCGCCGCGGGGGCTGACTACGTGGTGGTGGGCCGGCCCATCCGGGACGCAAAGGACCCCGAGGCCGTGGTGAAGGCCATACTGGAGGAAATGGGGCAGGGATAGCCGGACTCAGGACAACAGCATCCGGACCAGCCAGGCCGCCAGGATGATCCCGGCCACAATGAGCGCCCCGGCCGCCTGGCGGGAGGTGAACAGGGGAAAGAAGCGGAAGAAACCGGCCGGGACCGGTTTGCCTTCCGCTTTTTCTTTGACGCG
>JAFDHW010000049.1 GCA_019308705.1 Deltaproteobacteria bacterium | reverse complement strand
CTGGACCAGCCCGTTCAACACCAGGAACAGGCCCCGGGCCCCCGGGGCCTTGAGCAGAACGAGTCCCAGGACCAACTGGAGCGCCAGGGCGGCCAGCACGGTTTTTATGCGGATCTTGCGAAAATTCTCGGAAAACAGGACGGCGATGACGGGAAACGCCACCAGGCCGAGGGCGCTCTGCAGGGTCGGCACCTTCCACCCCCTTCCGTATGCGGGAAAAACGGGAAAAAGAGATACGGGAGCGTTATAAGCTTTCGGCGCGCCGGGGTCAAACAGGGGAGCCGCCGCGGACCAGGATGACCCGCAGGTCCATGACGTTGGTTTTGGTGGGGCCGGTGACCAGCAGGCCGCCGGCCTGCTCAAAGAAACGATAGGAGTCGTTGTCGTCCAGGTACCGGCGGGGGTCCAGCCCCATTTCCCGGGCCCTTTGCGTGGTTTTGCCGTCCGCCCACGCCCCGGCCGCATCCGTGGGGCCGTCCGTGCCGTCGGTTCCGCCGGAGAGCACCAAAACGCCCTCCGCGCCCTCCAGGGCCAGGGCCGAGGCCAGGGCGAACTCCATGTTCCTGCCCCCCTTGCCGCGTCCCCGGATGGTCACCGTGGTCTCGCCGCCGGAGAGCAGGCAAGCCGGGGGGGCGACCGGGTTTCCCGAGGCCAGGACCTCCCGGGCGACGCCCGCGTGCACCAAGGCCGCGTCCCTGGTCTCCCCGGTGATCTCCGCGGACAGGATCAAGGTGTTGTAACCCAGTTCCCGGGCCTTGTCCGCGGCCGCGAACAGGCTCTGGCGCGCATTGGCCACCAGGCGCCAGGAGCCTTTGGCGAACGCCGGGTCCCCGGGCTTGGGGGTTTCGGAGACCTCCCCCCTTTGCCCCCGCCCGATGCGGTCCAGCACCTTTCGGGGCATGCGGCCGGAAAGGTTGTAGCGATGAAGGATGCGGACGCAGTCGGAAAAGGTGCTCTCGTCGGGTGCGGTGGGGCCCGAGGCGATGACGGACAGGTCGTCGCCCACCACGTCGGAGAGGATGAGGGTGACCACCCGCGCCGGCGCGGCGGCCCGGGCGAGCTGCCCGCCCTTGATGGCGGAAAGGTGCTTGCGCAGCGCGTTCACCTCGTGGATGGTCGCCCCGGAATCCAGAAGCGCCTGGGTGGCGGCCTGCTTGTGGGCCAGGGTGATTCCCGGCGCGGGAACAGGCAAAAGCGCGGACCCCCCGCCCGAGAGCAGGCAGACCACCAGGTCGCCCTCCCCGGCCTGCCCGGCCAGGTCCAGGATGTTCCTGGCCGCCTTTTCCCCGTTTTCATCCGGCACCGGGTGCCCGGCCTCGGCCACGGACACCCGGGAGAGCTTTTCCCCGTGCCCGTACTTGGTGACCACCGCGCCGGCGGATATGCGGTCTCCTAAAAGGTCCTCCACGGCCCGGGCCATGGGGCATGCCGCCTTGCCCGCGCCCACCAGGATGACGCGCCCGAACGCGGACACGTCCAGCTTTTCCCCACCCAGGGGAAACACGGAGCCTTGCGGCCGGCCCAGAGCCTTTGCCACGGCCCGGTAAGGGTCCGCCGCGGCCACCCCGGCCAGGAAAATGCTTTTCGCGTCCGCTGCCGGATCATTCATGCGGCTTTCCCCTTTCCTTCGGCGGTTTCCTCCACCGGCATTCGGCGCCGGGTATTCCCCCCATGAGCGGATTGCGGGAACGCGGGAAGCCGGACAACGGTTTACCCCGCCGGCCGCACCTCCTCTTTCAGCAGGCAGCAGGCGATGGCGTAGAGGGGTGCGCCGTCCGGACCGTATTCGATGTTGCCGGGCTGGATGAGGCGGTTCATGACGCAGCCTTCGGGGATGTTCAGGGAAAAGAAGCGTTTCTCCGTGAGGCCCGGGCGCTCGGTCAGGCCCGCCTCGGAGATCTCCGCGGCGTGGACCGGGTAGTCCTCGCACAACGGGCAGGAGTAGACCCGGCCGTTGGGGAACACGAAGAGGTTTTCCGCGACGTTGCCCGCGCACTCGAAGGATTCGCCCGGGGCGAGGAACACCTTGGGGTAGGTTGCGATCATGCCCAGGCGGGCGGCCTCTTCGGCAACGGGCGCAACCTTTTTTCGCCACTCGTCCGCGGAAAGCTGGAGCTCTTCGCCCTCCGCGGCCTTGCCACGGATGCCGATGACCTGGATGAAGAACCGGGATACGCCCAGGCCCTTCAACAGCTTCGGCATGCGGGGAAGCTCGTGGATGTTCCGGGAGGTCACCGTGTAGATGACGGATACGGAAAAGCCTCTTTCCACGGCCTTTTTGATGGACCCCACCACCGTGGCAAAGCAGCCTTGGCCCCGCTGGGCGTCGTTGGTCCCTGGCGTGGCCCCGTCCAGGGAAAAGGAGATAAAATCCACGTCCGCCGGGGTCACCTTGTCCAGGAAATCGTGGAACAGGTAGCCGTTGGTGTCCACGGTGACAGAGGCGTAGCCCAGCCGTTTCGCCTCGCGGACGGCCGCGGGAAGGTCCGGGTGCATGGTGGGCTCGCCGCCCAGAAACACCACGTTGGTGGGCTTGTCGGGGTGGGCCAGGGTTTTCAGCCAGCCCTTGATCTCTTCCAGGGAGGCCCGGCCCCTGCCGTGCTCTTCCGGGTTGATGTAGCAGTGGGCGCACTTCAGGTTGCAGGCCGTAAGAATATGGAGGAACACGTTCCGGGCGTTTCTGGAAAACGCCACCGTGCGTTTTTCCGGCTCTTTTGCGGGCATGGCGCACCTTTCCGGCCGGGAGTCCGGCCCGGCGGACGCCATGCTACCAGAGCCCCGCCACCCGCGCAACGCCCCCGCGCCCGGCCGGGTGCAGAAACACGCCCCGGCCGCCGGACGCGGTTGCCAGGTGTTCCCGCCCGGGCCCCGGCGGAAAAAACCCCCGGTTTTTGTTTGATTTTAGCGCGGATGTGAAGTAACAGATTTTTTCAGTCCGGGCTGTTCACGAAACCGGCTTTTCGTGCCCGGGCCGCCTTTCCCGGAGGATCCCCATGAAACTGGAGCAGGGCCAGCTTGCTTCCCAGGCGTCCATCCTGGTGGTGGAAGGCGAAAAAAGGGAGGGCCGGCGGCTGAAGGAACTGCTGGAGAAGCAGCACTTTGCCGTGCACAGCGAAACGAACGGCAAAGCGGCCCTGGAGTTTGCCCTGGAAGACCCGCCGGACATGATCATCACGGGCATCGGTCTTGCGGGCATGGACGGTTTCGCCCTGTGCGACGCGGCCAAGAAAAGCGAGCCGTTGAAGGACGTGCCCGTGATCCTGCTCACCTCCATGGGCGACGTGGAGGAGATCCTGCGCGCGCTGAAAGTCAACGCGGACGCCTGCGTGACCCGGCCGTACAATCCCTATTTTCTGCTCTCCAAAATCAAGAACCTCCTGGAAAACCCGGTGAAGCGGTCCGGAAAGCACCCGGACGGGGTGAAGGTGATGTACAAGAACCGCCGCCACATCATCCACACCCCGCCGGAAACCATGGTTTCCCTGCTTCTTTCCACCTACGAAGACGCGGTGCTGCGAAACTACGAAATGACGCGCACCCAAGAGGCCTTAGAGGAGATAACGGGCAAGCTGGAGGAAAAGGTGGCGGACCGCACCGCGGCCCTGGAAAAGGAGGTGGCCGAACGCACGGCCACGGCCCGGGACCTGACCCGGGTGGTGCGGCGGTTAAAACGCGCCATGGAGGAGATCATCCACGCCATGGTGGCCACCTTGAAGATCCGCGACCCCTACACCGCGGACCACCAGAGCCGGGTGGCGTGGCTGGCCGTGGCCATGGCGCAGGAGATGGGTCTTTCCGACTCCCGGATCGAGGGCATCCGCATGGCGTGCATGATCCACGACATCGGCAAGATCGCCGTGCCCCTGGACATTCTGAACAAGCCGGGAAGGCTTTCCCCCATCGAGTTCGCCCTCATCAAGACCCACCCGGAGGTGGGCTACAACATCCTGAGATCCGTGGAGTTTCCATGGCCCATCGCGGACATGGTGCTCCAGCACCACGAGCGCCTGGACGGCTCCGGCTACCCGTCCAACCTTTCCGGGAACAGCATCCTCCAGGAGTCCAAGATCATCGCCGTGGCCGACGTGGTGGAGGCCATGGCCTCCCACCGCCCCTACCGCCCGAGCCTGGGCATCGACATCGCCCTGGAGGAGGTCCGGCACAAGAGAAAGGTCTCTTTCGACCCCGACGCCGTGGACGCCTGCATTTCCCTGTTCAAGAAAAAAGGGTTTTCCTTCGAGTGATCGTCCGCGGGCGCCGGCCCCGGCGCGCAGCTTCAGGAGGGAATCATGGCTTTGTATCTGGTGCAGCACGGGGAGAACCTCCCCAAGGACGAGGACCCGGACAAGGGGTTGTCCCCCGAGGGCGCGGCCACGGTCCGGAGGATCGGCGAAGTGGCCCGGGGCTACTCCGTGAAGGTTTCCGGGGCGGTGCATTCCGGCAAGAAGCGGGCCGCCCAGACCGCCCGGATCCTGTCGGACCTTTTGGGCGCGGACCCCGGGCCGCAGGAGGTTTCGGGCATCAGGGCCATGGACGACCCGGCCGGGTTCGCCAAGACCATCGGCCCCGACACCGACATGATGGTGGTGAGCCACCTGCCCTTCCTGGACAGGCTGGCCGGGCTCTTGGTGGCCGGGGACCCGGACCGGTCCGTGTTCAAGTTCCAGAAAGGCGGCATCGTGCGCCTGGACCCGACAGAGGAAAAGGGTCACTGGGTCATCACATGGACGCTCATGCCGAACATCGGCTGACCCGGCGGGGAAATACCATGGCAAAACCAACGGGGGGGCCGCCGGTCCTGGGCGTGGCGGGCCGGTCGGACGCGGGCAAGACCACGCTCCTGGAAGGCCTGGTGCGCGCGCTAAAGGCCCGGGGCCTGTGCGTGGCGGTGATCAAGCACGCAGCCCACGGGTTTGCCATGGACCACCCGGGCAAGGACTCCCACCGCCTTTCCGCCGCGGGCGCGGACGCCGTGGCCGTGGCCAGCGAAAACCGCGCCGCCGTTCTCCTCTCCACCCCCGTCCCGCCCAACCCCCTGCAAATGGCCCAAACCTTCTTCCCCTTCGCCGACCTGGTGCTCCTGGAAGGCTACAAGAACCTCCCCGTGCCAAAAATCGAGGTCCTTGGCTTTGCCCATCCCGCCCCCAAACCCCTGCTGGCCGAAGACCCCAACCTGAGGGCCTACGCTTTCCCCGGAAAGGTGGAAAACGCCAAGGTGCCCGTGTTCGACCCCGACGATTACGAGAAGTTGGCGGATTGGGTGGTGGGGGAGTTTTTGGGAAAAAAGGGAGGGGATTGAGGGGATGGCATCCCCTGCCTCCGGCCAACCTTCCGGGAAGATCGCAACTTTTTCACGTCGGGCATCCCGCGTGCGCCACCATGCGCCCGTTCAGGGGGCTGGTCAACTCTCCAGGCAGGTCTTGCTGTGTCCTGCCTCGTCGAAGTCCACGGGATAGTTGCCGTCGAAGCAGGCGGCGCAGAAACGGTTTTGGGGGTCCGCGCTGCCGGTGGAGTCCATGAGGCCGGGCAGGGACAGGTAGTGGAGGGAGTCCAGGCCCAGGAAGTCGGTGAGTTCGGGGATGTCCTTCTGGGCGGCCACCAGCTCGCCGCGGGTGGAGAAGTCGATGCCGTAGGGGCAGGGGAACTTGGTGGGCGGGCAGGACACCCGCATGTGCACTTCTTTCGCGCCGATGTCCCTAAGCGCCCTGACGCGGATGCGCGCGGTGGTGCCGCGGATGATGGAGTCCTCCACCACGATGACCCGTTTGCCGCGCAACAGGTCCTTTACGGGATTGAGCTTCACCCGCACGCCGAAGTCGCGCATGGACTGGGAGGGCTGGATGAAGGTGCGGCCCACGTAGTGGTTCCTGATCATGGCCATCTCGAAGGGAATGCCGGAAGCTTCGGAATAGCCCAGGGCCGCGTAATTGCCCGAGTCCGGGAAGGGCATGACCATGTCCGCCTCCACGGGCATCTCCCGGGCCAGGTGCGCGCCCATGGCCTTGCGCATGGTGTACACGTTGTGCCCGAAGATGTTGGAATCCGGCCGGGCGAAGTAGATGAACTCGAAGATGCAGAAGGACCGCCGACCCGGGTCGGGCATGTGCAGGGAGCGGGTGCCGTCGGCGGTGATGATGAGGATCTCCCCGGCGGAAAGCTCGCGCACGAACTCTGCGCCCACCAGGTCCAGGGCGCAGGTTTCCGAGGCCAGGACGTAGTTTCCGTTCAACTTTCCCAGGCACAGGGGCCGGAAGGAGTGGGGGTCCTTGATGCCCACCAGCTCGCCCTCGCTGGTGAGCATGACAAAGGAATACGCCCCTTTGAGCTTTTCCACGGTGCGCAACAGGGCCTGGTCCAGGCCGTCGTCCAGGTTTTTCACGAACAAATGGAGAAAGATTTCCGTGTCCATGGTGGTCTGGAAGATGGACCCGGAGGCTTCCAGTTCGTTTCTGAGTTCGCGGGCGTTGACCAGGTTTCCGTTGTGGGCCACGGCGTAGGAGCGCTTCCTGTGGCGCACCACAAACGGCTGGGCGTTGGCCAGGACCGAGCCGCCGGTGGTGGAGTAGCGCACCTGGCCGATGGCCGTGCGTCCGGGGAGATTTTTCAAGGAGTGGGGGCCGAACACCTCGGAGACCAGGCCCATGTTCTTGTGCACCAGGATGTCGCCCTCGTGGAACGTGGCGATGCCCGCGCTCTCCTGGCCCCGGTGCTGGAGGGCGTAGAGCCCGAAATAGGTGAGCCTGGCCGCCTCGGGGTGGTCCATGACCCCGAACACGCCGCAGGCTTCGCGGGGATGATCGTCCGCCGGGTGGATCAACTCCATTTCTATTGCTCTCCCCCTGAATGATAATCCTGCAATGCGCGGACAGAAAGGGCCTGGCCGTGCAGGGACCGGATGCCGGAACACACGGCCAGGGCCCCGGCCACGGTGGTGGCGTACGGGATGCGGAAGGACAGCGCGGCCCGGCGGATGTGGTAGCCGTCCTTCGCCGGGCGCGCGCCCGTGCCCGTGTTGATGATGAGGTTGACCTCGCCGTTCTTGATGGCGTCCACCACGTGGGGCCGGCCCTCGGACACCTTGTTCACGGGGGTGTTGGGGATGCCCTTTTCCGCCAGGAACCGGGAGGTGCCACGGGTGGCGACGATGGAGAAGCCCAGGTCGTGGAGGGTCTTTATGCCCGGGACGATCTTTTCCTTGTCGCGGTCCTCCACGGACACGAACACCGTGCCGGAGACGGGCAGCCGCATGCCGGCGGCCAGCTGGCTCTTGGCGAACGCGGCGCCGAAGTCTACGTCGATGCCCATGACCTCGCCCGTGGACTTCATCTCCGGGCCCAGGAGGGGGTCCACGTCCGGGAACCGGTCAAAGGGGAACACGGACTCCTTGACCGCCACGTGGCTCGTGGGCAAGCCCTCCTCGACGCCCAATTCGTCCAGGGTCCTGCCCAGCATGACCTTGGCCGCCACCTTGGCCCAGGGCACGCCCGTGGCCTTGGAAACAAACGGCACGGTGCGCGAGGCCCGGGGGTTCACCTCCAGCACGTACAACCGGTTGTCCTTGACCGCGTACTGCACGTTCATCAGGCCGACCACGTCAAGCTCTTTCGCCAGGGCCCGGGTGGCGTGGCGGATCTGGTCTACGATGTCCGAAGAAAGGCTCCGCGGCGGCAGCACGCAGGCGGAGTCTCCCGAGTGCACGCCGGCTTCCTCGATGTGCTCCATGATGCCCGCCACCACGGCGCGCTTCCCGTCGCACACGCAGTCCACGTCGATCTCCACCGCGTCTTCCAAAAACTTGTCGATGAGCACCGGGTGGCCGTCCGCCGCGGCCAGGGCCAGGCGGGTGAACTCCTTCATGGACTTCTCGTCGTACACGATCTTCATGGCCCGGCCGCCCAGCACGTAGGAAGGTCGCACCATGACCGGATAGCCGATCCTGGCCGCCTCGGCCAGGGCCTCGGCTATGGTGAGCGCCGTGCCCGAGTCCGGCTGGGAAAGCGAAAGCTTGTCCATGAGCGCGGCAAAGAGCTTCCGGTCCTCGGCCGCGTCGATGTTCTCCGGCTGGGTGCCCAGAATGGGCACGCCGGCGGCGGAGAGCGCTCCCGCGATGTTCAGCGGCGTCTGGCCGCCGAACTGCACGATAACGCCCAGGGGTTTTTCCTTTTGCGCGATGTGCAGCACGTCTTCCGCGGTCACGGGCTCGAAGTACAGCTTGTCCGAAGTGTCGTAGTCCGTGCTCACGGTCTCGGGGTTGGAGTTCACCATGATGGACTCCACCCCCTCCTCGGCCAGGGCAAAGGAGGCGTGCACGCAACAGTAGTCGAACTCGATGCCCTGGCCGATGCGGTTCGGGCCGCCGCCCAGGATCATCACCTTTTTCCGGTCCGACACCCGGGCCTCGTCCTCCTCCTCGTAGGTGGAGTAGTAATAGGGCGTGGCCGCCTCGAACTCCGCGGCGCAGGTGTCCACCAGCTTGTACACGGGCCGGATGTTGGACCGATCGCGCTTTTCCCGCACCTCGGCGTCGGTCATGCCGCACAAATGCCCCACCTGGCGGTCGGAAAACCCGTTTCGCTTTGCTTCGTACAGGATCCCCGGGGAGAGGTCTCCGGCCGCCTTGGCGACCTTTGCTTCCACGCCCAGAATGTCCGCGATGTGGCACAGAAACCACGGGTCAATGCTCGTGAGCCGATGGATCTCGGCGATGTCCATGCCCGCCAGCAATGCGTAGCGCAAGTAGAAAATCCGCTGGCTGTTGGGGGTGGACAGGTTTTCCACGATGGCTTCCCGCGAGGGCGGGCCGCCGTTTTCCGCGATCATGCCCTTTCCGTCCGCGCCCAGGCCGAACCGGCCGATCTCCAGCCCCCGCAGGCCCTTTTGCAGGGCCTCCTTGAACGTGCGGCCAATGGCCATGGTCTCGCCCACGGACTTCATGGACGTGGTGAGGACGTCGCGGGTTTCGGGGAACTTTTCGAACGCCCACCGTGGGATCTTCACCACGCAATAGTCCAGGGTGGGTTCGAAGCAGGCCATGGTTTCCCCGGTGATGTCGTTTTCGATCTCGTCCAGGGTGTAGCCCACGGCCAGCTTGGCCGCGATCTTGGCGATGGGGAACCCCGTGGCCTTGGACGCCAAGGCGGACGAACGCGACACCCGGGGGTTCATCTCGATGATGACCATCTCCCCGTCTTGCGGGTTGACGGCGAACTGGACGTTGGACCCGCCGGTCTCCACGCCGATCTCCCGCATCACGCGGATGGAGGCGTCGCGCATCTCCTGGTATTCCAGGTCCGTCAGGGTCTGGGCCGGGGCCACGGTGATGGAATCCCCCGTGTGCACGCCCATGGGGTCCAGGTTCTCGATGCTGCAGATGATGACCACGTTGTCATTTCGGTCGCGCATCACCTCCAGCTCGTATTCCTTCCATCCCAGGACGCTCTCCTCCAGCATGATCTGGTGGATCAGGCTCGCGTCCAGGCCCCGTTTGGCAAAGTCCTCCAGGTCCTCGCGGTTGTAGGCCACCCCGCCGCCCGTGCCGCCCAGGGTGAAGGACGGCCGGCAGATGACCGGGTACCCGATCTTCTCCGCCGCCTCCCGGGCCTGGTCCATGGTGGTGACGATCTCGCTCTTGGGAAGCCGAAGCCCGATGTTTTCCATGGCCCGGCGGAAAAGCTCCCGGCTCTCCGCCTTTTCGATCACCGGCACACTGGCCCCGATCATCTCCACGCCATACGCGTCGAACACTCCCGCCTTGGCGGCCTCCACCGCGGTGTTTAAGCCGGTCTGCCCCCCCAGGGTGGGCAGCACCGCGTCCGGCCGCTCCGCCTCCACGATCCTGGCCACCACCTCTGGGGTCACGGGCTCCACGTACGTCCGGTGCGCCATCTGCGGGTCCGTCATGATGGTCGCCGGGTTGGAGTTCACCAAAACGACGTGGTACCCCTCCTCCTTGAGCGCCTTGCACGCCTGGGTCCCGGAATAGTCAAACTCGCAGGCCTGCCCGATGATGATGGGCCCCGCCCCGATGATGAGAATCTTCTCGATGTCCGTGCGCTTGGGCATCTATTTTTTGCCGGGGGAAAGGCTTCCCCCGCACTCCCTTCCGGAAAACGGTTCGGTTTCACGCCTAGCCCGGATTATTCACGAAGCCTGATTTCCGTGCTGGCAAGGCTAGAGGGGTGAAGGCGTACTTTGGTACGCCGAGCCCCGATAACGCGGCCAGCGCGGAAATCGGGCGA
>JAFDHW010000048.1 GCA_019308705.1 Deltaproteobacteria bacterium | reverse complement strand
CCGCGCCGAACACGGTGAAAAGCCGGCCCTTGCACAGGGGCTTTAAGGCCTGGATCACCTTTTCAAGGGCGGCGGGGGTGTGGGCGTAATCCACCAGCACCGTGGGGCAGCCCTCCACCTCCACCCGCTGGAGGCGGCCGGGAATGTTTTCCACCCGGCAAAGGCCCCGTGCGATAACCGGCGGGTCTATCCCCAGAGCCAGGGCCGCGCCTGCGGCGCAGAGCAGGTTGTAGAAGTTATGCCGCCCCACGAGGGGCGACGTAAGCGCGAACTCGCCGGCCGGGGTGACGATCTTTCCCCGGATCCCGCGATGGTCCACGGAAAGCTCCCGCCCCTGCACCTCGCACGCGGATTCCATGCCCACGGAGAGCGTAGGCACGCCCGCTTCGGAAAGCAGCCTCCGGCCGTAGGGGTCGTCCGCGTTCACCACGCCCCACGTCCGCTTGTGCCGCGCGGACTCTTCCAGGTAGCGCGTGAACAACAGCTTCTTGGCCGCGAAGTAGGCCTCCAGGTCCTGGTGGTAGTCCAAATGGTCCTGGGAGAGGTTGGTGAACAGCCCGCAGTCAAAGGCCACCTCCCGCACCCGGCCCTGGTGCAGGGCGTGGGAGGAAACCTCCAGGATGGCGTGGGTGGTCCCTGCGTCGGCCATGCGCCGCAGGGCGCCCGCCAGGTCCACGGACTCGGGCGTGGTCATGGCGCTGGGCCGGGCGTGGCCCTTCCACCGCGTCTCCACGGTGCCCACCACCCCGGGAGAAAAACCGGCTTCGGCAAACACGGCTTCCAGCAGGTAACTGACGGTGGTCTTGGCGTTGGTGCCGGTGATGCCCACCACCACCAGTTCCCTGGAGGGATGGCCGAAGAATTCGTGGGCCATGACCGCCATGGCCGCCCGGGTGTCCTCCGCCACCAGCTGGGGCAGGCCCGCGTCGGGGGTGGGGCGGTTTACCACCAGGGCCGCCGCGCCCGCCTCCACGGCCCGGCCCACGAAATCGTGGCCGTCCGCGGCCGTGCCGGCGACGGCAACGAACAGTCCGCCGGGCTTCACCTGTTGGGCCCGGTAATGGATGGAACGCACCTCGGGGTCGCCGTGTCCCAGGACCCGCGCCCCTTCCTGCGTCTGGCAAACCGCATCCACCAGCCGGGAAAACCTCATGTTGAAAACGCTCCCTTTGCGCCGGCCCCAAGCTCCCGGGGGGCGGAATCGGGCAGCACCCCCAGGTAGTTCAGGGTCTTTTCCGCGATCTCCTTGAACGCAGGGCCGGCCACCAGGCCTCCGTAGTATTCGCCCCGGGGTTCTTCCACCATGACCACCACGGCGATTTCCGGGTCCGCGGCCGGGGCGAACCCCATGAACGAGGAAAGGTACCTGCCCCGGGCATAGCCCCCTTCCGGGGAGGCTATCTGGGCGGTGCCCGTCTTGCCGCAGGCCTGGTACCCGGTCAGTTTCACCAAGTTGCCCGTGCCGCCTTGTTCCATGACCTTTTCCATCATCCTGCGGACCTTCCAGGCCGTGGCCCGGGAGATGGGCCGGCCCCGGGACACCGGCGAAAAGCTCTTCACCAGCCGGCCGTCGTTGTCCGTCACCGCCTGGACGATGTAGGGCCTCATGAGTTCGCCGCCGTTGGCCACCGCGCACAGGGCCGTGCACAACTGGAGCGCGGAAACGGAAACGCCCTGGCCAAAGGCCACCGCCCCGGTGTCCACCTCGGTCCACCGGGACCAGTGGGACAAAAGACCCTTGGTTTCGCCCGGGCATTCCACCCCGGGCTTCTCGCCGAACCCGAATCCCCGGAGCGCGTCGTACAGGGCCCGGGGGCCCAGGGCCTCGCCCACCTTCACCGCCCCGATATTGGAGGAAACCTTCACCACTTCCTCCAGGGTCAGCCACCCGTGGGGATGCACGTCGTTGACGGTCTTGTCCGCCACCCGGTAGGCGCCCTGTTCGCAATACACCTCGGAGTCGGGCTTAAACCGCCCGGATTCCAGCGCGGCCGCGGCCATGAACACCTTCAAGGTGGAGCCGGGCTCCACCGCGTCGGTCACCGCCCGGTTTCTCCAGGTTTCCCGGGGAAAGGCGTCCCAGGAGTTGGGGTTGAAAAAGGGCACGTGCGCCATGGCCAGGATGGCGCCGGTGTCCGGGTCCATGACCACGGCCATGCCGGACTTGGCCTGGTGGTCGGCGACCGCGCGGGCCAGGGCCTTTTCCGCGATGTACTGCACGGTGAGGTCCAGGGTCAGCACCAGGTTGTCGCCCACGGGCAGCCTGCCCTGAGAGGAGAAGCTCTCGCCCCGGGCGTCCAGGTATTGGGTGAGCCGGGAGCTCGTGCCGGCCAGCACCTCGTCAAAGGCGTATTCCAGGCCCTCCAGGCCCTTGCCGTCCACGCCGCAGAACCCCAGCACCTGGGCGGCCAGCTCCTTGTTGGGATAAAACCGCCTTCGTTCCGGCACAAAAACCACGCCGGGGATGTTCAGGGCCCTGACCCTCTCCACCTCCACGGGATTGGCCAGCCTTTTCACCCAGACAAAGGAACCGTCGCTTACAAGCCTTTCAAAGACCTCGGTTTCATCCATGCCAAGCGCCCGGGAAAGCTTGAGCGCCGTGGAGGCCGGGTTTTCCACCTCCTTGGGCCGGACGGCCACGGAGGTTACGTCCAGGGTGGCGGCAAGCTCGCGGAACCTGGCGTCGTAGATCACCCCCCGCCGGGGCGTGGCCGTGTAGACCTTGGTGTACTGGCCCTGGGCCCGGGCGGAAAGCTCGTCGTGGCGCACCACCTGCAAGTGCACGGCCCGGGCGGAAATAAGGGTGAACGCGAAAGCGAAGAACAGGCCCACCGCCAGGATGCGCCGCTGGACCTTGTCCCTGCCCGGGTGCCGGGCCAGGCCCAGGGAAGCCTTGGGCGCGCGCAGGGCGGGGGCGGCGGGCGCGGACTCCCGGAAGGAGGCCCTCTTGTCAAAGCCCCTCCTGGTGCCCCGCCCAAGACGGCGGGACCGGCTATGCGCCCTGGTTTTCATAGACCACCACCACCTGTTCGGGGCCGGGAAGCACCAGCCCCAGCTCCTGTTCGGCGATGCGCATGATGCGCTCCGGGCTCTCCAGGTGGGCCAGTTCCACCTTGAGCCTCTCCTGCACCTTGGTCAGCCGCTCGTGGCGTTCCCACGCCGCGGAAATCTCGTAGCCGATCTGCCGGTTCTGCACCCGGCACCAGGCCATGAGAAAAAGCTCCCCCAAAAACGCGCACACCATGAGCATCCAGAAAAACCCGCGAAGCACACCCGAAGGCGCCTTGTCCGCCGGATTCCGTTGCGGCGCGCTTTTTCCGGCGTTCGCCATCACTCCCCCCGTTCGACGGCACGGAGCCTGGCGCTCCTGGCGTAGGGATTCTCCCTGGTTTCCTCCTTCGTGGGTCGGACCACCTTTTTGGTGAGCACCCGCGCGCCGGAGGTTGCGGCAAGCTCGCGGAACCGGCGCTTCACCAGCCGGTCCTCCAGGGAATGAAAGGCGATGACCACGGCCCGGCCCCGGGGGGCCAGGCAGCCGTAGAACCCGTCCAGAAACGCGGACAAGTGGTCCAGTTCCGCGTTCACGGCGATCCTCAGGGCCATGAACGTCCGGGTGGCCGGGTGGATTCTCCCCCTGCGGCCCCCCGCGGCCCCGGCCACGATGTCCGCGAGCTGGGCCGAGGTTTCGATGCGCCCTTTCCTGCGCGCCGCCGCGATCCTTCTGGCGATGGCCCGCGAACGCCTTTCCTCCCCGAACCGGTAGAGGATGTCCGCAAGCTTGGCCTCGGGTTCGGCGTTCACCAGGTCCGCGGCGGTGGGAATGCCCGCGGAAGGATCCATGCGCATGTCCAGGGGCTCGTCCGAGCCAAAGGAAAACCCCCTGCCGCTTTCAAAGAGCTGATGGGTGGAAAGTCCCAGGTCCGCCACCAGGCCGTCCACCGCATCCACGCCCAGGCTTTCCAGGACCCCGGGCAGCTGGCCGTAATTGGCGTGGACCAGCCGGACGCTGTCCCCGAAGGCCGCCAGGGCCGCGGCGCCCCTTTCGATGGCGGCCGGGTCCCGGTCCAGGCCGATGAGCAGCCCGCCGGGGGTGATCCTTTCCAAGACGGCCGCGGCGTGGCCCGCTCCGCCCAAGGTGCAGTCGCACACCGTGTGTCCGGGCTTTGGGGAAAGGAACTCCAGGGTTTCGGCGAGCATCACGGGCACGTGGCGGACCGCCGCCATCAGGTGCCAAGCTCCTCGATCTCCTCGCCCAGCTCGCCGCTGTCCAGCTCCTCGCGGAAGGAGTCGTACTCGGCCTCGTAGGCCTCGCGGTTCCAGATTTCAAAATGGGAGAGCACGCCCACCAAGGCGATGCCGTTCCTGGGCTCGATGCCGGCGTATTCCCGAAGCGCCGCGGAAACCAGGATGCGGCCCTGCTTGTCCATGTCGCAGGTCTGGGCGCCGCCGATGTAGAACCGGCGAAGCCGCCTTGCCCTGGCGTTGAAGCTGGGTTTTTCCAGAAGCCTTTCCACGATGGCGTTCCACTTGGGAACCGGGTAGGCCACCAGGCAGCCGTCCAGGCGGGACACCACCACCTGGTTGCGCCCTGTTGCCGCGATCACCTCCCGAAACCGGTTGGGAAGGATGATCCTCCCCTTGTCGTCGGTCTGGTGAAAGCTGGTTTCCTGGAATTGGTGCGCCACCCCGTTGCCTCCAGCTAGCCTCCAGAAATATCCACTTTGCCTCCACAATTTTCCCTACAGGAATCGCACCACCCCTGTCAAGCAGAAAAAGCAGAAAACTGTCAGATTTTGCAGCGTGATTTTCAGGGGTTACGGCCGAGGACGCAGAAAGCGCGCAGGGCTGGGAAAGCCCGGATTCCGGGGGTCGGAGGATAGGAAAGGCCCAAGAAGGCCGGAGGGGGCGCAAGGGACGTGCTTCTCCTCAAAACCAAACGAATTCAATACATTATGAAGGAAAACTCCACGGATGACAAGGGGAAAATGGTGGTGCGAGGGAGAAGGCAGGGAAACATGGTGGAAAAATGTGGGGGTGTGGAAAGGGGTGCGTCGACCTACAGGAACTTCTGCATCCAGACCACGTCGAAGACCCGGCCGGACTTGACGCCGATTTCGCGGAACCGGCCGCACTCGGCGAACCCCATTTTTTGGTGGAACCGGATGCTCGCCTCGTTGGCGGAATGGATGTTGGCCAGCACCGTGGCGACACCCTTTTCCACGGCCTGTTCGAACAGCATGCCGTACAGCAACGTACCCAGCCCGCGCCGGGTGTGCTCCGGCGCCAAAAAGCAGGTGGCCACCGCCGTGCGGGCGAACGCGGGCAGGTACTGGTGGGCCCGCAAAAAGGCGAACCCGGCGAACTCGCCCTGTTGGGTGTGGGCGCAAAACGCGGGGTATCCCTGGGCCATGTCCGAAAACCGGTCGAAGAAGGCGCGGCTGACGGGCTCTTCCAAATACGCGGCGTCGGAGTGCATCACGTAGTGATTGAATATCCGGATCACGTCCTTGCCGTGGGACTTGGCCATGGGCGACACCTTGAAGGCCCGCCCCGGTTTGTTTGCCGTTTTGTCCATGGATGTCCGCCCGAAATCGACGGGGTCTATATTTCCCTCTTTTCAAGCGCCGCCTCCCCCAGCTTCCGGTTGGCCCGGGCAAGCTGGCTTTCGCCGGTGATCACCGCCACCGGGGCAAGGGGCGTCTCGGGTTGGAAATAGGTCTTTGCGATTTCCTGGATACGCTTTCTGTCCACGGCCAGGACCCGGTTCTTGAATTCTTCGCGGGTGGCGTCGGAAAGGCCCAGGAGCTTCCTTGCAAACGCTTTTTTGGCCGCGATTCCCGGCGAGTCCGGCCGGTCGATCTCCCCGGCCGCCTGGAGGATGGCCTCGGAGATGTCCTGGTCGCTGTATGCTCCTTCGCCAAGCCACTTGCAAGCGTTTTCAAACACGGACAGGGTGCGGGCGATGTGGGGGTCGCGGTAGGAGGCCATGGCGAACAGTCCGTCTTCGGGGTTGGCCAGGGCGAAGCCGCCGTAAGCCCCGCCCTTTTCGCGGATCTCCCGGTGCAGGAACCCGGAGCGCAGAAGCTTGGAGGCCACGTAGAGCACGGGGCAGTCCGGGTGTTCCATGCGCACCACGGGCAGGGTATAGGCCGCGAAGCTCACGCTGGTGGAGGTGATCCAGGCCTCCCGGAAATCCGAAGCGCCCGGGGCCGGCGGCCCCCCGGACGAAGGGCCCGGGGAAAGGCGGTCCAAAAGCTCCTCCGCCCGCGAGGCCACGGCGGAAAGGTCCTTGTGCTCCCCTGCCAGGCCCGCGGTCAAGGCCCCTTTGGCAAAGGCCCGCCTGCCCACCTCGGAGAGCTTCTGCGCCAGGTCCTCCAGCTTGCCGGGGGAAAGGTCCTTGGCCAGGTCCCGGGCCGCCTGCACCTGGTGCACGCCGTGCCAGGCCTCGGCCAGGGCGCGGGAGGGGGTGAACCCCCGGGCCGCCAGGGTGATGGCGTAGCGGTGGCCGTTGTGCACCAGGGAGGACCACAGCCCGGCGGCGTACTCCTGCACCAGGGTCTTCAACCGGGCGTGATCGGAAAAGGCGCGGCCCAAAACGATCTCTTCCAACAGGTCCATCATCTTGTCCGCGCGCTCGGCCAGGGCCTTTGCGTTCACCACGAAAAGCCCCGCCGGCTCGCCCCGGGGCATGAAGCGGGTCCGCGCGGCGACCGAGGCGGAGATGCCTCCCGTGTTGGCGGCGATGTCCTTGGTCAACGCAACGTAGTCGCGCCGGTCGCTGCCCATTTTGGACAGCACGTGGGCAAAGAGCGGCGCCAGGGGCAGGAGGTCTTCCGGCAGCCCGGAGAGGTCCCCGGCCAACGACACGTACACGATGCCGTTGGTGGCCGCGTCATAGGCCGTGAACATGGGTTTTGCCAGCGACGGGTCCTCGTCCATGGAGGGGACGCCGGGGGGGATGTCGGAAACCTGGAGCGTGGGCAAAACGGAAAGGTCCTCGGGCGCCTCCTGGCGCTCGGCCAGGGCCCCGTCCTGGGCCCGGACCTGCTCCAGCCCGCCCGGGGGCAGGTTCTTCTCCGCCTCGAAGAGCCTTTGCTTCTCCTCCTCTTCCCTGCGCGCGGCCTCGCCCGCGTCCGGCGCCATGGTCAACAGCACCCGGTGGGGATTGTCCAGGAAGCGCTCCTGGATCAGGCGCTCGAACAGGCCCTTGGCCGCTTCCTTGCGCACCCTCTCAAGGTCCTTTTCGAACAACAGCACGGGCAGGGGGTCCGCCCCGTGGAGCCAGGGCTCCATGAACGCCAAGAGGAGCTTCAGCCCGTAGCCGAAGGGCTGGTTGGTGATCTCTTTTCTGGAGAACTCGTACTGGCGGATGGCGGTTTCCGCCAGTTCCTTGTCCACGCCCTTTTCCGCCAGCTCTCCCAGGGTGGTCAGGACCACGTCCGCCACCTTCTGGTCGTCCGCCTCGGCGATGTCTTTTAAGCCCGCACAGAACATGCAGTCGATCATGTCCGTATCCAGGCCGGTGCCGTCGGCCAGGGCGGCCCCCAGGCCCGAGTCCAGAAGCGCTTTTCTGAGCGGGCTGGCCGAATGCCCGATCAAGATGCGCTCCAAAATGGACATGGACAGGACCTCGAAGGAGTCCTCGATGCCGCAGACCAGCCAGCCCAGGGCGGCCTGGGCCTTGTTCTTCTCCACCCTGGCCACGGGATAGGTGATGCGGGCGGTCCTGGGCGCGTCCCACCGCGGCTGGTGGGCCACGTCCGTGCCCGGGTCGATGCGGGAAAACTCCCCCATCACCTGCTCCTGGACGCGCGCCAGGTGCCCGGCCAGGTCGAAGGTCCCCCAGGAGAAGAAGAACGCGTTGGAGGGGTGGTAGTGGACCCGGTGGAATTCCAGAAGGTCCTCATGGGTGAGGTTCGGGATCTCCGCGGGCTCGCCGCCGGAGTTGTTGCCGTAGGTGGTGTCCGGGTAAAGCTGCGCCATCATGGACCGGGTCATGATCTGGTCCGGCGAGCTCATGGCGCCTTTCATCTCGTTGTACACCACCCCGTCGAACCGCACCGAAGGTTCGCCCTCCCCGGCGGACTCGTTCACCGAAAGCCGCACCCCTTCTTGCTTGAAGGAAAGCTCGTCCAGCCGGGGAAAGAACGCCGCGTCCAGGTACACGGACAAAAGGTTGTCAAAATCCTTTTTGTTCTGGGTGCAAAAGGGGTACATGGTCCAGTCCGAGGACGTGAATGCGTTCATGAAGGTGGCAAGCGAACGCTTGAGCATGGAGAAGAAGGGGTCCTTGACGGGGTAGTTGCGCGACCCGCACAGGACGGTGTGCTCCAGGATGTGGGCGATGCCCGTGGAGTCCGTGGGCACGGTCTTGAACCCCACGGCAAAGGCGTTTTCCTCATCCTGGCTGGCGATGTGGATGTAGCGCGCGCCGGTGGCCTCGTGGACCAGTTCGAAGAAGCGGGCGAAAAGCGAGGGCACTTCTTCGGTCCGCAACACGCGGAACCCGTGGATCACATCCCCCTTTGCCGGGGAAGGATGCTCGGCCATGGTGATCCCTTCCTTGCCCGGGGACCTTTGCCGGGCCGGTAGTTGCGTTCGTCGTCGGGGGTGGGAACGGGGGAGGCGGGAAGACTCAGGCCGTGTAGATGCCCCTTGCCTTTCGGGAAATACGTCCCAGTTTGTTCAGGCGGAAGATGATGTTCCTCAGCTTCTTGTCGTCGAACCCGGTCTGGTCTTTGATGTAGGTGAAACTGGCTCCCTTGGAGCCGCAGGAGCGGATGACCTCCTCCACCATGTCGCTGGCGGTGGGAGGCTTGCCCCCGTTGTTTCCGGCGGCCGCGCCCGGCCTGGCGTGCTCGGACCATTTGCCCTTGATGAGTTTTTCCAACTGGTCTATGCGGTCCATGAGCTTTTCGATGTCTTTGCGCGTGGGGATCCTGTAATACTGGAGAAAGAACTTGACCATACCGTCAAAGCTCATGCCCTTTTTGGACTTCGGCATCTGCAGGCCCCCCTGGCCGGTGAATTTCTCCCGCATTGTCTTGCTCCTTTTCACAATCCATAATAGTTTGACTAGAAAAAGTCAAGCAAAAGCATGAAATCCTTGATGATGGACGCTGCGCAGCCCGTTTTTTCGAACAAGGGAAAAATTTATGGCCAACTCCGGTGAAAAACCGTTTGTCCGCCTTTCGGCGTCCACGCTTTTAGGGGCGTACGGGCTCAAGCCCAAGAAGAGCCTGGGCCAGAATTTCCTGGCCAGCCCCGCCACGGGCGAGATGCTTGCAGACCGCATGGAGATCACCGGAGAAGACACGGTCCTGGAGATCGGCGCGGGCTTGGGGGCTCTCACCTTTCCCATGGCTTCCAGGGCGAAATTCGTCCACGCCGTGGAAACGGACGGACGGCTTTGCCCCATCCTTCAGGAACAGGCCGCGGCCCTGGGTCTTTCCAACGTGGCCGTCGTTTGCAAGGATATCCTTTCCACCAGGCTTTCGGACTTTTCCGAAGGCGAGCCCCTGGTGGTGGCGGGAAACCTTCCCTACCACATTTCCTCGCCGGTGCTGGCCTGGCTGGTGGCCCAGCGGTCCCTGGTCAAAAGGGCCTACCTCATGTTCCAGAAGGAGCTGGCCCGCCGCATCCTGGCCAAGCCCGGCGGGAAGGATTACTCCCGCATCAGCGTGCTGGCGGCCTACGCCTCCACGGTGACCCCCCTGGCAGACCTGGACGCCGAGCGCTTCTATCCGAGGCCCAAGGTGAAATCCCGGGCCCTGGCCTTTGATTTTGACAAGCCGGGGTTTGCCGATCCCGAGGCGGAGCAGCGGTTCTTCAAGACCGTGGAGGCGGCGTTTTCCACCCGCAGAAAAGCCCTCAGAAACGCGCTGGCCCATGGCGGGGCCGCGGCGGACCCCAAACAGGCCGAGGCCGCGCTCAAGGCTGCGGGCATCGACCCCTCCCGCCGGGCCGAGACCCTGGACATAGACGAGTTCATGCGCCTGTCCACCCACGTGGGCCGCGTTTCGGGGCGTGTCAAGCCAAACCCGAATTATTCATGAAAAATTTCACCGAATAAAATATTTATCCCGGATTATTCATGAGCAATTTTGCCCGAGATCGAATTTTTCTTTATTGTCAATCCATTGGAGCTGTTTTTTGGGTCTTGCGCCAAAGACAGACTGATTATTTGAGGAATTCTGCCATTCGGGCAAAATTCCTCACCCTTCCGGAGAGCCCGATGCACGCGATAGCTGCGTCAGGAGGCGGTCGCGGTACAAAAGTACAGCTTCCCTCCTCCTTCCTTGCTCTCGCGCGAATCGAACGCGTG
>JAFDHW010000498.1:1954-3029 GCA_019308705.1 Deltaproteobacteria bacterium | reverse complement strand
TCCTTGAAAAATGCACGCTGTTTCTTTGAGGAATGCTGACATCGGCGACATTTTTCACTCTTCCGGCGAGCCCGATTCACGCGATAGCTGCGTCAGGAGGCGGTCGCGGTACAAACGTACAGCTTCCCTCCTCCTTGCTCTCGCGCGAATCGAACGCGTGAATAATCCGGGCTAAACCGCCACCACGTTTTCCGCGTCCGGCGAGAACTCGTCTCTGAGCACCCGGTCCAGGGCCTTTTCCGAAGCGGTCTTGGGGATGGCGTCCTTCAGCTGGAACCAGGTGGGCATGGAGTTTTTCTCCAGGTTCTTTCTGCACAGGGCGATGACGCCGGGCACGTCCACCTCGCCGCCCTCGAAGGGGGCCACGGCGGCCACCAGGTCCACCTCGCCGGGCGCGCCGGAGGAGGCGGGCACGCCGTAGACGCACACCTCGGAGACCGTGGGGTGTTCTCCGATGATCTTTTCCACGAAATCCGGCTGGATGAAGTCGCCGGCGCGGCGCAGGCCGCCGCCCTTGCGGAAGTCGAAGTAGAAGAAGCCGTTCTCGTCGGTGTGGCAGATGTCGCCGGAGCGCAGCCAACCGCCGCGGGTCTTCTTTTCAGACTCCTCCTTCTTGCCGTAGTACTCCACGGTGGTGTCGCCGGACTTCATGCGGGAGACCAGCTCGCCGCGCACGAAGGGCGGGCACTCTTCATCGTTTTCGTCCACCACCTTCATTTCCAACATCTGCTCCGGCGGTTTGCCGAACGAGCCCTTGGGGCCGAACCCCGGCGGGTTGTGGGCCAGGCCGCCTTCCACCGCGGCGTACCACTCGTGGATCTTCACGTCGAAGCGCTTCTCGAAGTCTTCCCAGATGGCGGCCGGGGTGCCCGCGGAGATGACCACCTTGACGGGGTTGTCCGCGTCGTCGGGCCTGGGGGGCTCGTTGTAGATGCCCGCCATCATGCCGCCCAGGAGCGAAAAGGTGGTGCAGCCGTATTTGCGGCAGATGTCCCAGATGCGGCTTTTGGTGAACCGTTCGGAGATGACCGCGGTGATGCCCTTGCCCAGGGCGGGCAGCACGGTGACGGCCTGG
>JAFDHW010000498.1:0-1931 GCA_019308705.1 Deltaproteobacteria bacterium | reverse complement strand
TTTCCGTGGGTCATGGAGAGCCCGGTGTAGGGCACGTCGTCGTCGGCGTATTGCCAGATGAGCTGGCCCAGCATGGAGTAGACCATGAACCGGTCGGTCTTCAGCACCACGCCCTTGGGGTCGCCCGTGGTGCCGGAGGTGTGGATGATCTGGGCCGGGGCGGAAAAGTCTATGGGCGCCGCGTTTTCCGGCAGGTCCGGGGACTGGGCGGCCAGGGCCGCGGCCAGGTCCGGTTCCGCGGCGGGAACCCCGTGGTGGGGCCGGTTGGCCACGCCGATCAAGGGGGCGGAGATCTCGCCTTCCACCTCGCGGATGTTTTGAACGCACAGGTCCTCGGCCAGGAGGGCCTTGCACTGCGTGTTGTTGAGCTGGAAGGCGAGCTTGCGGCCCTGGGACCGGGGGTCGATGGGCACGCACACCGCGCCGATGGTCAAGGCGCCGAACAGGGCGTAGAGAAACTCCGGATGGTTTCGCATGAGAAGCCCGAAGGTGTCTCCCTTGCCCAGCCCCGCGGAGGCCAAGAGCCTGCTCATGCGGTTGCAGTTCTCGTAGAGGTCCTTGTAGGTGACCCGCTCCTCGGACCAATCGTCGTTCACGAAGATGAACGCGTCCTTTTCCGGGTCCACCTCCTTTAGGCCCGCGTACTGGAAGATGGGCAATTGCAGAATGTCGGTCATGGTCAGCCTCCGTTGCTACAGGCAGTGTGCGCCGGTGATCATGAGGGCGTCGTTGGACCCGTCCTCGATGAGCGCCGCCCGGGCGTCGCGGAAGAATTTTTCCGCGGGGTATTCCTTGGTGAGCCCGATGCCGCCCAGGATCTGCACCGCGTCGGAAGTCACCTCCAGGGCCGCCTGGGTGCAGAACACCTTGGCCGCGATGGAATACTCGGTCATGGGCGTGGAGTTGCACAGGTTGTAGACCAGGGCGGACCGGGAAAACGCCCGGGCCGCTTCCACCTTGGTGAACATGTCGAAGAGCTTGTGCTTGATTACCTGGTGGTCGAAGAGCTTCTTGCCGCCCTGCACCCGGGTCTTGGCGTAGTCCAAGGCCAGCTCGTAGGCCGCGCGGGCGACCCCCGTGAACATGGCGCCCATGGACCCGTTGGCCGTGGCCAGGGTGATGTCCAGCATGCCCTCGTAGCCTTCCTGGTCCACCAGCATGTAGTCCTCGGGGATGCGGGCGTTGTCAAAGAAGATCTCGCCCTGGTTGAGCGCCCGCTGGCCCAGCTTGTCCAGGGGCGCGCCCTTGCGCACGCCCGGGGCGTTTAAGGGCACGATGGCGATGCCGCCGCCGGCCATGCCCATGGAGGGGTCGATGGTGCAATAGAGCAGGGTGTGGGTGGCGATGGTGCCGTTGGACACCCACGCGGACTTCTGGCCGGAGATGACCCATTCGTCCCCGTCCTTTGTCGCGCGCACCTGGCCGGTGATGGCGGGGTCGGAGAACTCCGGGGTGCCCACGCACAGGGTGTCCGTGCCGTGGTCCGGCTCGGTGATGCCCCAGCACCCGATCATGGAGGCGTCCTTGTTTTCGCAAAACGGCTCGATGATCTCTTCGATGAGCTTTTCGTTGGGCATCATGGAGGCGAAGAACGCGGGGAAGCAGGACACGCCCAGGCCGATGGCGAAGTCCACGGACCCCCAGGCCAGTTCTTCCAGGACGATGTGCACCTCCAAGGGGTCCAGGCCCAGGCCGCCCCAGTCGTCGGGGATGAAGAGGGCGTGGTAGCCCAGCTCGTAGCCCTTTTTCATGGTGTCCCAGAAAAGGTCGCTGTCGATCACCGCTTCGGGGTCCATCTTGTCCAGCTCCAGGGACGCGGGCCGGAGCACCTCCTTGGCGAACTTGTGGGTCTCCCGCTTGATGGACTCCTGGGAGGGGGTGAGGTCCATGTTCAATTCATTGTACATCGGCGCCTCCGATCGGCTGTCTAA
>JAFDHW010000047.1 GCA_019308705.1 Deltaproteobacteria bacterium | reverse complement strand
AAGGTCGCCATTCTCATGCGGGAATCCGACGGAGAGCTCCGGGAGGAGCCCTTTGAGCAGGAAGATTCCGGGGAGGCGCAATGACCAATGCCATGACAGCGGATTTGTCCTCCTATTTGGAGGAAAAGCGCCGGGTGGTGCACGAGGCCATGGCCCGGCGCATGGACGTCCTGCCAAAAGAAAGCCGCCTGGCCCAGGCCATGCGCTATTGCCTGGACGCGGGCGGCAAGCGGGTGCGGCCCATTTTGTGCATCGCCGCGGCCGAGGCCGTGGGCGGAAGCCAACAAGACTGCCTGGACGCGGCCTGCGCCCTGGAGTTCATCCACACTTATTCCCTGATCCACGACGACCTGCCCGCCATGGACGACGACGACCTTCGGCGCGGCAAGCCCACCTGCCACAAGGCCTTTGACGAGGCTACGGCCATCTTGGCCGGGGACGCCCTTTTGACCTACGCGTTCCAGGTCCTGTGCCGGCCCGGCCCGCCTTCGTGCGAAAGCCGCATGCGGGTGGCGGAAATCATCGCAGAAAAGGCCGGCTGGCCGGGCATGGTGGAAGGCCAGATGCTGGACATCCAGGCCGAGGGGAAACATATTTCCCTGAATGAACTGGAAAATCTCCATCGCAAGAAGACCGGCGCGCTCATCGAGGCGGCTGTTTTGGCCGGCGCCGTGCTGGCCGGAGCGGATGCCGCCCGGGAAAGCGCCCTCCTGGAATACGCCCAAAAGATCGGCCTGCTGTTCCAGGTGACCGACGACATTTTAAACGTGAGCGGAAGCCCCGAGGAACTGGGCAAGGCCGTGGGAACGGACGAACTGCGGGAAAAGAGCACCTACCCCTCTCTCCTTGGCCTGGACGGCGCGCGGGAATTCGCCCGGGAACTCACCAGGGAGGCCTTGCGCGCCCTGGAAGGCTTTGATAACAGGAGCGATCCTTTGCGCGCCCTGGCGCGCTACCTGGAAAACCGGCGGAAGTAGCCCGGCAGCGCCGGGAGAATCTCCGGCGGCAACATCAAAAGGTCCTGATTTTCTCCATGAGCACGGAATTTCTAAGCCGCATCCAAAGCCCGGCCGACTTGAAGGAACTCTCGAAAAAGGACCTGCCTAAGCTGGCCGCGGAGATCCGGCAGGTCATCATCCAAACCGTATCCAAGACCGGCGGCCACCTCGCCCCATCCCTGGGCGTGGTGGAACTGGCCATTGCCCTGCACTACGTGTTCGACGCGCCTCGCGACAAGATCATCTGGGACGTGGGCCACCAGGCCTATGCCCACAAGCTTTTGACCGGCCGGCGGGACCGGTTTTCCACCCTGCGCCAGCACGGCGGGCTTTCCGGGTTCGCGCGCATGAGCGAAAGCCCCTACGACGCCTTCACCGTGGGCCATTCCTCCACCAGCGTGTCCGCGGGTCTGGGCATGGCCTGCGCCAAGGCCATGAAGAACGATCCCGCCAAGGTCATCGCGGTCATCGGCGACGGGTCCATGACCGCGGGTTTGGCCTACGAGGGCTTGAACCAGGCCGGGGACCTGAAAAAGGACCTCATCGTGGTCTTAAACGACAACGAGATGTCCATCAGCCCCAACGTGGGCGCGTTGTCCTCCTTTCTGAGCCGCAAGCTCTCGGCCAAGCCCTTCTGGGACTGGCGCAAGGAACTCAAAAGCATGCTGGGCTCCACCCCCAGCCTGTACCAACTGGTGAAAAGGCTGGAGGAGGGTTTGAAGGCCTTCATCACGCCCGGCATGCTGTTCGAGGCCTTTGACTTCACGTACGTGGGGCCCATCCGCGGCCACCGGCTGGACCAGTTGATCCGCACCCTGGACAACGTGCGCCAGGTGCGCGCGCCCGTGCTTTTGCACGTGCTCACCACCAAGGGCAAGGGGTACCCGCCCGCGGAAAAGAACCCCACCTATTTCCACGGCGTGGGCGGGTTCGAGGTGTCCACGGGCGACTGCAAGAGCCCTTCCGGGGTTTCCTACACGGAGATCTTCGGCAAGACCGCCGTCGCGCTGGCGGAAAAGGACGAACGCGTGGTGGCCGTGACCGCGGCCATGCCCGAGGGCACGGGGCTTACCGCGTTCTCCGAGCGGTTCCCGGACCGGTTCTTTGACGTAGGCATCGCCGAGCAGCACGGGGTGACCTTTGCCGCGGGCCTGGCGGCTGAGGGATTCAAGCCCATCGTGGCCATCTACAGTACGTTTCTGCAGCGCGCCTACGACCAGATCATCCACGACGTGTGCCTGGAATCTTTGCCCGTTACCTTCGCCCTGGACCGGGCCGGGCTGGTGGGCGAGGACGGCCCCACCCACCACGGGGCTTTTGACCTGTCCTTTTTGCGCGTCGCGCCCAACATGGTGGTCATGGCGCCCAAGGATGAGCGCGAGCTGGCGGACATGCTGGCCACGGCGCTCAGCCTGGACCGCCCGGTGGCCGTGCGCTATCCCCGCGGCGCGGGGCCCGGCGTGCTGCCCGAGGGCGAGCCGGACATCCTTCTCCTGGGCAAGGCCGAAATCCTGCAAAAAGGCAAGGACGTGGTGCTGTTGGCCCTGGGCAGGATGGTGTGCGAAGCCACCGCCGCCGCAAAGGTTTTGAAGGAAGAAGGCATATCCGCCACCGTGGTGAACGCCCGGTTCGCCAAGCCGCTGGATTCCAAGCTCATCCGATCCCTGGCCCGGGAGATCCCCCGGATGGTGGTTGCCGAGGAAAACGCGCTTTCCGGCGGGTTCGGCAGCGCGGTCATGGAGTGTTTGAACGAGGCGGGCATAAAAGACGTGTGCGTGTCCCGCATCGGCCTGCCCGACCGGTTCGTGGAACACGGGCCCCCTGCCCTGCTCCGAAAAAAGTACGGGCTGGACGCCGCCGGGATCGTGAAAAAAGCCAGGGAACTCCTCGAAGCATCCGGCGCGTGACCCATGGCCAAGGCCCCCAAACAGCGGCTGGACCAGGCCATGGTCAGGCGGGGCCTGGCCCCTTCCCGCGAAAAAGCCCGCGCGCTCATCCTTTCCGGCGGCGTGCTGGTGGACAACGAGCCCCGCGACAAGGCCGGGTTCATGGTCTCGCCGGAAAGCGAGATCAAGCTCAGACATAAGCCGCCGCCCTTTGTGAGCCGCGGGGGCGTGAAGCTGGCCGGGGCCCTGGACGCCTTTGGCCTGGACCCCTCCGGCCTGGTGTGCCTGGACGTGGGCGCTTCCACGGGCGGGTTCACGGACTGCCTGCTTTCCCGGGGCGCGGCCCGGGTCATCGCCCTGGACGTGGGTTACGGCCAGTTGGCCTGGAAGCTTAGGACCGACCCCGGGTTTCGGTCATCGAACGCAAGAACGTCCGCACCCTCTCCCCCGAAGACTTGGACGCCCGGCCGGACCTGGCGGTCATCGATGTTTCCTTCATATCGCTTAAGCTGGTGATAAAGCCCGTGCTCTCCGTGCTGGCGCCGGGAGGACGCGTGCTCGCCCTGGTGAAGCCCCAGTTCGAGGTGGGCCGCGGAGAAGTGGGCAAAAAAGGCGTGGTGCGCGATCCCAAAAAGCACGCCCGGGTGCTCTCCGAGCTTTCCGAACACTTCCAGGCCCTTGGGTGTGCGGTTTCCGAACCCGTGGCCTCCCCTATCCTGGGCCCCGAGGGAAACAAGGAATTTTTCCTCCTTCTTGGCGCTCCCGCGCCATAGATATTTCGTCTTGATTTTCCTGCTCGTCCCTGATTATCTTTGGCCCTTTATGGAGGCACACATCCCGTTTTCGGCACGGCCCGGAAACCGCGTTTCATAAAAACCGGCGAAAAGGAGCATGGGTACCCCTGATGACAGACAACCTCAGAAACTTCGGACTCATCGGCCACGGCGCATCGGGCAAGACCTCCCTGGCGGAGGCTGTTCTGTTTTCCGCGGGAGTCACCACCCGCCTGGGCAGCGTGGACGAGGGAAACTCGGTCCTGGATTTCGAGCCCGAGGAGTTGAAACGGAAAGCCACCATCTGCGCGGCCTTTCACCAGTACACCTGGAAAAAGCACACGGTCTACCTCACCGACACTCCGGGAGACCAGAACTTCTTTGCCGAGACCAGGAACGTGCTCCAGGGTGTGGACGCCGCCGTGGTGGTGGTGGACGCGGTGGACGGGGTCAAGGTCCAGACCGAGCAGGCATGGGACGTTTCCGGCCAATTGGGGCTGCCGCGGGTCATCTTCATCAACCGCCTGGACCGGGAGCGCGCGGACTTCCTGCGCACCGTGGAGGACGTGGCCCAGTGCTTTGAGCCCAAGCCCGTCGTGCTTCAGCTCCCCATCGGCGCGGAGGCGGATTTCAAGGGCGTGGTGGACCTCCTCACCCAGAAAGCCTACACCTACGAAAACGGCAAGGCCACGGAAACGGACATTCCCGCGGATATGGCCGACGAGGTGGAAAGTCGGCGTGAGGCCCTGATCGAGGACCTGGCCGAAGCGGACGACACCCTTTTGGAGCGCTACCTGGAAGGCGAGTCCTTGTCCGACGAGGAAATGCGTATGGCGCTCAGAAAGGGCACCCGGGAAGGCGCCTTCGCCCCGGTGATCTGCGGCTCCGCCACCCGCATGATCGGCGTGGACCGGTTCATGGACCTGGTGAACGAGGTCCTGCCCTCCCCCGCGGACCGGCCCCCCAAGGAGGGCGTGGACCCGGCCAGCGGCGAGCCCGTTTCCCGCGAGCCGTCCGAAGACGCTCCCTTTTCCGGACTGGTCATCAAGACCATGGCCGACCCCTACGCGGGCAAGCTCACCGTGTTCCGCGTCTTCTCGGGCAAGCTTTCCGCGGACGGCACCGTCTACAACGCCAACAAGGAGGTCAAGGAGCGCTACGGCCAGCTTTTGAGCATCCTGGGCAAGGAACAGAAACCCGCGGGCGAGGCCGGGCCCGGCGCCGTCGTGGCCGTGGCCAAGCTCAAGGAAACCAGCACCAACGACACCTTGTGCGACGAGTCCGCCAAGATCAGGTTCGAGCCCTTGCCGCTGCCTAATCCGTTGATTTCCTTTGCCATCGCGCCCAAGGCCAAGGGCGACGAGGAAAAAATCTTCTCCTCGCTGGCAAAGATCATCGAAGAGGACCCCTCGCTTCGGCTCACCCGCAACCAGGACACCAAGGAAACCCTGCTTTCGGGCATGGGGTCCGTGCACGTGGAAACCGCGGTGGAGCGCATGAAGCGCAAGTATGGCTTAAACGTGGTGCTCTCCACGCCCAAGGTGCCCTACCGCGAGACCATCACCAAGAAGGTGCGGGTCCAGGGCAAGCACAAGAAGCAGACCGGCGGCCACGGCCAATACGGCGACTGCTGGGTGGTGTTCGAGCCCCTGCCCCGGGGTGCGGGCTTCGAGTTCGTGGACGCCATCGTGGGCGGCGTGATCCCCAAGACCTATATCCCCGCCGTGGAAAAGGGCATCCTGGAATCCGCGCAAAAGGGCGTGCTGGCCGGTTACCCCACCGTGGACTTCAAGGCCACCCTGGATTTCGGGTCCTTCCACTCCGTGGATTCCTCGGAAATGGCCTTTAAGATCGCGGGGTCCCTGGCCTTCAAAAAGGGCATGGCCGAAGCCCGCCCCGTCCTCCTGGAGCCCATCCAGAAGATGGAAATCACCGTGCCGGATGATTTCACCGGCGACGTGATGGGCGACCTGAACAGCCGCCGCGGGCGGGTGCTGGGCATGGACAACAAGGGCAAGAACCAGGTCATCACCGCCCAGGTGCCCCTGGCCGAGATTTTGACCTACGCGTCGGACCTAAACTCCATGACCGGCGGCCGGGGCATCTACGAGATGGAGTTCTCCCACTACGACGAGGTTCCGGCCCAGATCGCCCAGAAAATCATCGAGGCGGCCAAGTCCGAAGAGGAATAACGGCCAAAGCCCCATCCACAAGCCTGTTATCGGGGAAAAGCGCTTCGGCCTTTTCCCCGGTTTTTTTTCCCTGGTTTTGTTCGATGGAACGCATGACCCGGCCGTGGAGGCACTTTTCGCAGGGCGCGTAGCCCTGGCGGAAGGCCGGTTTCAGGGAAGGGAACATCTCCCGGTTTTTCTTGGACATCCCGCCCACGAACGGGCAGGATGGATGGTGGAGCCGAAGCGAGCGGCGGTTGCCGATGAAGGGGCCGGGAAGGTCCGGGAGTACGGCCCACAGGCCGGCCTTTTCGTCCATGGCCGCGCGCTGGGCGGCCAGCAGGCGGCGGGTGTACTTGCCGTTGGGCGCAGTGTACACGCACCAGGCCAGCCCGGCCCGCACCATGCGCTCGTTGGCCATGGTGCCGTCGGGCAGGATCACGCAGGCCAGGAACCTGCCGTAGCGGTCGGTGGTTTGTTGATCCGTTTCCAGGACAACCGCCCTGCCCTGCACCATCTTCCTCAGGGCCGCGCCCGCCTGTTCGCCGAAGGGCTCGGCCGGGCCGCGGGGCGTGTCCGCCTCCGGCGCGTTGATGCCGATCAGCCGCACGGTCTGGCCGTTTTCCATGACCACCGTGTCGCCGTCCGGTACGAACCGCACGGTGCGAAGGCTTTTTGCCCCGGACATCCCTCCGGAGAGCAGAAGGACCACAGCCAGCACCGCCGATACCCAAGCCCGCCTCAAGGGAACCCTGGCCATGGACCGCAAAAACCTGCTTGCCGCGATCATCGCCCTGGCCGGCGGCGTGGCGTTTACCCTCCTGATGTTCCCCCTGTTTTTGGGAATCGCCATGGCGGTTCTCCTTGTGATGGTGGTTTTCGGCCAGCTGCTGTCCCCGCCCCGGTCCAGAAAAGAAGCCGGAGGCAGGAGGAAAGGCGCGAAAAAAGGCGGGTGCTTTGACGACTTTGACGACAAGCCCAAGTGGGGCTCGTTCAAGTGAGGAAACCCGTTTCCGAAATTCTTTTCTGCCGCAGGGGCTGCAAGGCGCGAAAGCCTGCGCCAGGAATAAGTCCGCTACTTCCTTCGCCAGGGTTTGTTGTTGCCGTTTTTCCTTGGCGAGGGGTTTGAGACCGGGCGGCAGCGGGTGGAAAAAGCCTTGTAGCCGAGAAGCGCGGTGATCTCCCGCTCCAGGGCCTGACCCGGGGCCACCCTGTACTGTTCCGGCAGCTCCACCACCACGGTCTCGCCCGAGCCGTTGGCAGCCAGGTGCAAAAAGCACTCGCAGGAGCCGGGGTAATCCTTCAACAGTTCCCTTAAGGAGCGCAGGGTGTCGGAGGTCAGAGTCTCCAGGTCGAGGGTAAGGTGCACGCTGGCCACCCAGTGCTGGTCCGCTTCCTCGGCCGGAATCACCTGGTCGGCCATCACCTTGATGGATTTCTCCTCCCGTTCAACCTTTCCCGCCACCAGGACGGCCGTGTCTTCCTCGAGGAGCCGGGCCGCGTCCGCGTAGACCCGTGGAAACACGGTGACCTCCACGATGCCCTTGAAATCCTCCAGGTTCATGAAGGCCATGGCGTCGCCCTTTTTGGTGTAGAGCTTCTTTACGCCCCGCACCATGCCGCCCAGGCGCACCACCTGCCCGTCCCCGATATCGGCCAGGGTCTCCGTGTCCGCGGTGGTGAACCGCGAAAGCGTCTCTTCGTAGCGGGACAATGGGTGGCCGGAAAGGAAGAAGCCCAAGGATTCCTTTTCGTGGGCCAGGCGGGTGGCGTCGTCCCACTCGTCCACCCGGGGTAGCTCCGGGTGCTCCATGGGCACCGCTTCCTGGGCCATGTCAAACAGCCCCATCTGGGGGTCGGTCTTCTCTCTTTGCACCCGGGAGCCATGCTCCAGGGCGGAATCCACCGCGGCCATCATCCTGGCCCGGGACGCGCCCGTGGAGTCGAATGCCCCGCAGCGGATGAGGCTTTCCACCACCCGCTTGTTCACGCAGCGCAGGTCCACCCGCTCGCAGAAGTCGTACAAAGACTTGTAGGGGCCGCCCTCCTTGCGGCAGCGCACCACCTCGTCGATGGCCTTTTCGCCCACGTTCTTCACGGCCACCAGGCCGAACCGGATGGTGCCGCCGTCCACGCCGAACTCCCGCCCGCCCGCGTTGATGTCCGGCGGAGACACGGGAATGCCGTGGCTCTTGCATTCGGACATGAACTTGACCACCGCGTCGGTGTTGTGCATTTCCGAGGAAAGGAGCGCGGCCAGGAACTCGGTGGGATAATGGGCCTTCAGGTACGCGGTCTGGTAGGCGATGAGCGCATACGCCGCGGAATGGCTCTTGTTGAACCCGTAGCCGCCGAATTTTTCGATGAGGTCGAAAAGCCCCGCCGCCTTTTCCTCGGGGATGCCGTTTTCCACGGCCCCGGACACGAACCGCTCGCGCTGCCTGGCCATGATCTCGACGACCTTCTTGCCCATGGCCTTTCTGAGGTCGTCGGCTTCAGCCATGGAATAGTTGGCCACCGCCACGGCGATCTTCATGACCTGTTCCTGGTACACGATGACGCCGTAGGTCTCCTTCAAGATAGGCTCCAGTTGGGGCAGGAAGTATTCCACCGGCGTGCGGCCGTGCTTGCGATCCACGAAGTCGTTGACCATGCCGGACTCCAGGGGCCCGGGCCTGTACAGGGCCACCAGGGCCACGATCTCCTCGAAGGTCTCGGGCTTCATGCGCACCAGAAGGTCCTTCATGCCCGGGCTTTCCAGCTGGAAAACGCCTGTGGTGTCCGCCTTCTGCAACAGCTCGAAGGTCTTTTTGTCGGCCATGTCCAGGGTGGACAGGTTGGGTGGCTCCTTGCCCGAGGAACGGATGAGGTCCAGCGTCTTGGCGATGACCGTGAGGTTGCGCAGGCCCAAAAAGTCGAACTTCACCAGGCCGATCTTCTCCACGGCGGTCATTTCGAACTGGGAGAGCACTTCGTCGTGGCGGCCCTTGTACAGGGGCAGGTATTCCACCAGGGGCTTGTCCGACACCACCACGCCGGCCGCGTGGGTGGAGGCGTGGCGCGGCAGGCCTTCCAGCACCTGGCCGATCTGCACCACCTCGGCGATGCGCTCGTCCTCCTCCACGGCCTCCTTGAGGGCCGGCTCCATTTCCAAAGCCTTTTTCAGGGTGATCTTGGGGCCCGTGGGCACCAGCTTGGCCACCCGGTCCACGTCCTTTAACGGCACGTCCAGGGCCCGGCCCACGTCGCGGATCACGGCCCGAGGCTTCAGGGTGCCGAAGGTGATGATCTGGGCCACGTAGTCCCCGCCCCCGTACTTTTCCGAAACGTACTTGTAGACCTCTTCCCTTCCCTCGATGCAAAAGTCCACGTCGATGTCGGGCATGGACTTTCTGGCCGGGTTTAAGAACCTCTCGAAGATCAGGCCGTGTTCCAGGGGGTCGATGTCCGTGATGCCCAGGCTGTAGGCCACCAGGCTTCCTGCCGCGGACCCGCGTCCCGGCCCCACGGGGATGCCCTTGCTGCGGGAGAACTCGATGAAATCCGCCACGATGAGGAAGTAGCTGGGAAAACCCATCTCCCGGATCACGGACAGCTCATAGGAAAGCCGCTCCCGGTAGGGAGACTCGTCCAGGTCCGGGTTCTTGCTCCGGACGTCGGCGAGCCTGCGCTCAAGGCCCTCGGCCGCCCGCTGTTCCAGGTAATCCTCCACGGACGCGCCCTCCGGCGTCTTGAACACGGGGAAGTGGAACTCGCCAAGGGGCAGTTCCAGGTTGCAGCGTTCGGCGATGGCCACGGTGTTTTCCACGGCCCCGGGGAACCGGGCGAAGTACTGCCTCATCTCCTCGGGGGACTTCAGGTAGAGTTCCGTGGTCTTGAACTTGAGCCGGTTTTCGTCGTGGATGGTGCGGTTGGTCTGGATGCACACCAGGACCTCGTGGGCTCGGTGGTCCCCGGGGAACAGGTAATGGCAGTCGTTGGTGCCCACCAGGGGGATGGAAAGCCTCCGGCCCAGGCCGGCCAGGGCCTGGTTCATGGGCTCCTGCTCGGGCACGCCGTTGTTCTGCAGCTCCAGGTAGAAGTTGTCCGGTCCCAGGATGTCCGCGTACTGGCGGGCGGCGTCCGCGGCCTGCTCCTCCTGGCCGTCGCGCAGAAGCCGGGGAATCTCTCCCTGCAGGCACCCGGAAAGCCCGATCAGGCCCTCGGCGTGCTCGGCCAGGAGTTCCTTGTCGATGCGCGGCTTGTAGTAAAAGCCTTCCAGGTGGGCCAGGGAAGCGAGCTTGCACAGGTTCTTGTACCCGGTGAGGTCCTTGGCCAGAAGCACCAGGTGGAAGGACTCCTTGTCCGCGGAGGTCTTGTCAAAGCGGCTCTTGGGGGCCACGTAGCACTCGCACCCGATGATGGGCTTTATGCCCTTCTCTTTTGCCGTGAAGTAGAAGTCCAGAACCCCGAACATGGACCCGTGGTCCGTCAAGGCCACGCTGTCCATTCCCAGCTCCGCCACCCGGTCCACCAGCCTGCCCACGGGAATGGCCCCGTCCAGCAA